>JAZFSG010000119.1:0-23786 GCA_036446035.1 Acidimicrobiia bacterium
AGGCCAGCTGGTCGCTTGTTGAATGGGACTTAAGCGTCGGAGCCGCGAGCGGCCTTACGGGCGTCGCGCTCGGCCATCTTCTCGGCCTTACGGGCGTCGCGCTCGGCCATCTTCTCGGCCTTACGGGCGTCGCGCTCGGCCATCTTCTCGGTCGCCTTCTCCGCCTTCTTCGAGGCTGAGTTGAGCTGGCCAAAGTTCCTGGGTCCGTCGTAGTCGGCGAATCCGTCCGCCGCCATCATCTCCTTCTTGAGCTCACCGAAGCCGAACTCGAATTCGCCATCCACTGTGCGAGCGTCGATGAACGCCGCCAGCGCGGCGAAGTCCATATCCATGATGGCGGCGTACTGGTAGAGCTTGAAGAGAGCGCCCCACCCAATGTCCATGGCGCGCAGCGTGGCGACACCGATCGAGGCCGCGTCGAGGTCCTCTTTGCCGGCTACATCTCCAGCCACGAAGTCTGCCAACAGCGTCGCCTTGGCGATCTGTCCAGGAGAGGTAGCCGAGTCTCCAGTGGCCTCGTCATGCTCCGACGCTGCCAGTCCGGACACCGAGCCGGCCACCAGGAGTAGGCCCATGGCGACGGCAAGAAAACGCTTCTTCATCAGGATCCTTTGCTACTCGAATACTCACAGTAGTTGCTCGGGAACGGTTTAGCAACCAAGAATCGGTGCAGCGACCATCGCTCTTGCAGAACCTAAGAGGGTGACTAGTCACGGCAGCACCAGCTTCGATGGGTCGAATCGGGCGCGGCTGGTGGCGGTTAGCGACCGCCTGCCCAGCCCCCACAGGTCAACGTCGACGCGCACCCGAACTTCGACTTCGCGTGCCGCCAGCGAGCGGTCCACCCGGCAGGCGCAGCTCACGAGGCGTGCTCCGTTGGCAGTGGCGAACCGCCGTGCCTCGTCGCGGGGACTCCCTACCGCGCCAAACGGCGCAAAGGTCACCGGAGCGGCGGCAAGTGCCGCGGCATCGGCAGCCGTGGCTGCTCTGGCGTTGGCTTGTAGGTAGATCCCCACCTCACCTATGACAACAGCGAGACCGGCTGCCACCACTCCGATCGCCAGCAGGAGAACGGCGGCCGAGCCCCGATCGCTAGCGCTCAACGCGCATGGCCGCCCGCGAACGAAGCTCGATCGTCACGCCGCCAAAAAGGGGTGCGGCCAGTCGATGGCGGAGTCGCACCGTGACCTCTGCTCGCCGCCCCACGACATGGGGACGGCGCACCGAGACCACGAGGCGAGACCCCAGGGTGCCCATGGCAGCACGAGCCGCCGACACCGCGCTGGCCGGATCGACGACCGTCGCCGCCTCCCGCGCCCCCTCACGAGCGGCGTTGGTCAGCTCGAGCTGGGTTCTGGCCACGACTGCTACCTCAACTACTGCGAAGAGAACGAGGATCACGACGGGAAGGACGAGAGCGAATTCGATGGCAGCCCCTCCAGCTTGGGCCCGTGCTCTCAACCGAGAAGCCCGGTGACCCGGCGGACAACGGCGTTGAACAGTGATGGCAGCACATCGGTGGTCGACGCCCAGATCAACAATGCGAGCGCGACCGTTGCTGCGGCCACCATTACCAGGGCGTACTCGGCAGTGGCCTGACCAGATTCGTTCATTGTTCTTCCTTTCAGAGTTGGAGACGCTCGACACCAGAGAGCAACGCCGGGCCGAGCGTCAGCACGACGAAGCCGGGAAGGATCAGAAGGGTGAGCGGGACAAGGAGCCTCACCGGGAGGCGCTTGGCAGCGGCGATGCGAGTCGCCTGCCGCTCTCGCCTGGCATCGAGCACGAAGCCGGCGACCCCGGGACCTACCGGCGCTCCGGTCGCCACAGCCCGCGCCACCAGGCGAAAGAGCGGTGCTGTGTGTCCTGGCGCCGCGGCCAAGGCGACCGACGCACCGCTCAGCTGGGAGGCTCTCATCACTGCACGAACCTCGCTCGCCACCTCGCCAGACATCTCCGAGCTGGCAAGTGATACCGCTCCCAGGAAGGGCAGCCCCGCGCTCAATCCGAGCGAAATGAGCTCGCCGAAGAGGATCAGCTCATCGGAGATGGCACGCTCGGCCGACCTGCGGCGCCGAAGACGCCACAACCGCTGCCCCAGGAAGGCGGTGGCGACGAAGCCAGCCATGAGAAGGGGCTGCCAGAGAAGGGCTCCACAGGCTGCGGTGATGATGACAGCGCGACGGTCAGTAACGAGGGCGACGGCTCCGACAACGGCGGCCACGGGCACGAGACCTACCACGCCTGCACCCGAACCATCGCCCAAACGACTATGGCGCCGGCCAGCTGCAGGCCGAAGCCGACGAGTACTACGGCCTTCGCCGCGGGACTGCTCCCGACCGCGGACCCTCCGAACAGGAACATGCCGCAGGCGACCGCGGCCGGCGCTCCACCCACGAGCCAGGCCGAAAGACGAGCCTGCGCCGTTGACGACTTCCTCTCTCTCTCCTCTTCAGCGGCCTCTACAGCTCGTAACGCCAAAGCGTCGAAGACACCGGCGACGCTGGAACCGGCAGAAGACGCCAGCCGCAGCGCTGGGCCAGCCACCGATCCGTTGATGGGAAGCTGCTCCCCGACGCGGACCGCAATGTCCTCCATGGGTCGTCCGGCCTCTGCCATCCGAACCACGGGATTGAGCTCGAGATCGGTGCGTTCGGCGGCGTCCACGATGGCACTCCTCAGAGAGGCGCCTCCGCGGAGCTCGGCTGCCATCCCCTCGAGGAACGCAGCCTCCGACCGAGGACCGCCCTTGGCCTGGGCCCTCCTGGAATACAAGGTCCACAGAACAACGGCCACCATGAACCAGCCCGGCTTGACGATGGCCAGCGAAAGGGCCGCAAGCACAACCGGGTGGGTCCCGGAGGCGACACCGATCGCCAGAAGTAGAGCGGCCAGGATCACGCGACCTCTTCGATGGCGGCAACACGGCGTTGTCCGGATCGCCGCTCCAGTTGAACAACCAGATCGATGGCCGAGGAGATCTGCCTAGAGACGGTCTCTGGCCGCGCTCGCGATGTCCCCGACATTGCCAGCGTCTCCAGGCGTAGCAGGGCCTCCGAGGGGCTCGAGGCGTGGATGGTTGACATCGAGCCATCGTGGCCGGTGGCAAGGGCACCGATCATGACGAGAGCTTCGGGCCCCCTGACCTCGCCGACGACGATGCGGTCGGGACGCAGCCGCAGCGCATTTCGCAGCAGCTGATCGAGTCCGATGGCACCGACGCCTTCGGCGTTTGCCGGCCGGGCTTCCAGCCGCACTACATGCCCACTTAGCCGCAGCTCAGCCGCGTCCTCGATGGTGACAACGCGCTCCTCACCAGGAATGCGCTTCGACAAGATGTTGAGCACCGTCGTCTTTCCGGTCCCTGTGCCCCCAGAGATCAGAATGTTGCGCCGCGCCACGACTGCCTCGGCGAGTTGGTCGCGCTGGGAAGGAGTAACCGAACCAACAGCCGTCAGGCCCTCCAGGTCGGAAACAGCCTCGGTGAAGCGGCGGACGGCGAGGACGGGCCCGTCGACCGACAACGGAGGGACAACGGCGTGCAGGCGGGAACCGTCGGCAAGCCGCGCGTCCACTGCAGGAGAGGCGCGGTCGATGCGCAGCCCGAGCGGGGCCAATACCCGCTCGATCGCGGCGACGATTTCCGCCGACGACTTAAAGGAAACGGCGGCGCGTTCCAAGCGACCATCCCTCTCGACCCAGATCTCATCGGGAGCGTTGACGAGTACGTCGCTGACAGCCGGGTCTCGCAGCAGCACCTCTACCGGTCCGAGTCCGATGAGAGAGTCGACCACAACCTCGACCAGATCATCCGGTGCCAGCGGAGCCTCCTCCTGAGCTATAGACCGGGCTGCTTGCGTCAGGTCGCGACGCCGCAACGGCACATCCGAAGCCACGAGGCGCTCGACAACGCGATCGATCATGTCCATTTCCACACCCCACTGAGGGAACGCAACCATCTGTCTCTGGGAGGCCTCCTGCCTGCAGAGAGCGCCACCCAGGTGGACCGCCTGGGGACAGGGATCACCATGCCCGGGCCGGGTGCCTCGACTCGCCATCCAACGTCTTGGTAGATGGCGGCCGACTTGGCGACGACACCGAGCCCCGCGGGAAGAAGCGGTATGACCGGGATGGTCCGGCAGGGGAGCGAGGCGCCGCGACCCCCCAGGCGGAGCACGACGTTGGGCCACCCAGCGATTAGATGCAAGACGACGTCCTCCGCCTCGCGGTATCCGATGCCTCCATTGCCCAGGACTGCGACCCCTTGACGACTGGGGCTGATGTCGGCTTTTCGGGGACCATTCGCCACCAGGTCGGCAAGGGACGCAGAGCCGAAATAGGACGGGCCGGCCGTGTCGAGATCGATCACCAGCGCCGGTCCGGGGGCCGCGACTGCCAGCCCCAGGGGCGCCATCGCACCGAGCATCGTGTCCTCCGGCGTCCAAGTGGCTAGGGCCGGCATGCTGTCTGTCGTCGGAGGATTCGCACCGTACGGATGTGCCAAAGCATGTGCAATACCCCTGAACTAGGGACCTTTGGCCCATACGCGGTTCGCCGAATTAGGCCACTCTGGGCGCCTGAGGTGCGGCGGTGGGCGCCGCCCTCTGAATAACCCCCCCTCGGGGTGAAGCCACCGGTGGGCACCCCTGTCCCGCCGGTGGCTCGCGTTCGAGGCACCATCTGGATTCCAACACCTCGGTCTGTGCCCCATGGGCAAGGACCTAGTCCTCTGGACAGGACTCTGACGCTGAGTCCATCTTGTAGCGGACGAGCCGCACGGCGGTTCCGCCGGGAGAGAACAACCGATGGGTGGCGGACGGGCGTACCGAGGCGAACCAACAACGTTCGACTGCCGTCGCCCTCAACACGCAACTCCGATGCTCGGAATATTGCGCGACGGGAGGCGCAAGAATGAAGACTCCATCGAACACCGGACGCCGATCAGCGGCTGTGTTGGCGGTTGGCTGCCTGCTAGGCGCAACGCTCGCGGTAGTCCCGGCGTTGCCCAAGAAGGTCTGGGACTCAGGGCGGTAGATGGACAGCCAGGGCATCCTGAGCTGCCGAAACCGGTCTTGTACCCCAGAGGAAAGGCCGTATTCCTGGCCCCCCTGGGCCGTATTCCTCTGGACAGCACTCCGGTTACTAGCCCATCTTGTAGCGAACGAGCCGCACGGCGGTTCTGTCGGGAGAGAGCAACGGATGGGTGGCCAACGGGCATATCGAGGCGAGACAACAGCGCAGGGCCGCCTGCACCCCAAACACCAATGAACCCCGATGCTCGGGGTTCATTCACGACGGGAGATCGAGGATGAGGACCAAACCAAAGACGCATCGTGGATTTCCGGCCTTGCTAGCAGTGGCCTGTCTGGTGACTGCCTCCTTGGCGGCGGTACCGGCCGGCGCCGCCTCCGACACCGACCGAATGGCCCCGACCGGCCTCATAGCCGTCGACACCGCTACCCCGCGCGCGCCGGGTTCGGTCCAGGATGGAGGATTCGAGGCGGGGGTTCCCAATCCGTACTGGGGTGAGGCCTCAACCAACTTCGGAACACCACTGTGCGATGACACGTGTGGGGCTTCGGGAGCGCATGCCGGCGACTGGTGGGTGTGGTTCGGCGGAATCGATATCGAGGAGGCGGGGGCGGTCGTCCAGACCATCACCATCCCAGCCGACGCGACTGCTCTGACGTTCTACCTCGAGATTCCGGTCGCAGATGTCGACTCCTTTTTCGAGGCTTGGATAGACGAAGTGGCCGTGTTCGCCGCCACCGAGGTCGACCAAGCCTCCTATGCGACGTACCTGCAGGTGACCGTGGACATCTCCGCATATGCCGACGGCGCAAGCCACGATCTCGGCTTCGTGTCATGGAAGGCAGACGGAGGACCGGCCAACTACTACCTAGACGACGTTGCGATCACTTCCGGCGCGACGACCGGAACCGTGACCGGCGTCGTGCGCCACAACGGATCGCCGCTCGCCGGCGTCGAGGTGTGGCTCGGGTACGCCGATCGTCACACCTGCACCCTTGGAGACGGGACATTTGCCTTCGCGGGTATCCCGACAGACGAGACCCTGGTGGCAGCTACGGGACCAGCGTTGGCGCTGCCGTGCAGCAACGCCAGCTTCGTGAACGGGCTCGGGCAGCCGCTCGGACTCCAGGGCTGGGACCACAAACGTGGCAATGAGCCATGGACCGAGTTCACCGTCGCCGCCGGTGAGGTGAAGGTGATCAACTTCGACGTCTTGCTGCGAGAGCCACCGGTGGCGGTCGACGACACTGCTTCGGTTGCCAGCGGCGGCACGGTGATGATCGACGTGTTGAGCAACGACGCCAACCCCGAGGGCGAGGCGCTCAACATCGTCAAGGTCTCTGACCCTTCCCACGGCACTGCCAACTGGAGTGCCGGCGAGGGCAGGTTCGTCTACACCCACGACGGCTCTTATGCGACGACTGATTCGTTCACCTACAAGTTGCTCGACAGCGTCATGGAGTCAGCTCCTGGCACGGTTTCGATTTCGATCGAGCAGCCCCCGGCGAAGGCGCCAACCGTGGGACTCCAGGATCCGGCCACCGGGCAGTGGCATCTGCGGGACGCTTCGGGTGCCGTCACGAGCTTCTACTACGGCAACCCCGGCGACTTCGCCTTCATGGGCGACTGGGACTGCGACGGAGACGCCACTCCAGGCTTGTTCCGTCAGTCGGACGCTTTCGCCTACCTGCGGAATGCCAACTCTCAGGGCAACGCCGACATCCGCTTCTTCTTCGGCAACCCATCGGACATCCCGATCGCCGGCGACTTCAACGGCAACGGCTGCGACACGCTGTCCATCTACCGCCCTGAGTCCCAGACCTTCTTCATCATGAACCAGCTGGGTCAGAACGAGGGCGGGCTGGGGGCGGCCGAGTACTCCTTCGGCTTCGGCAACCCGGGGGACAAGCCGGTCGTCGGTGACTGGGATGGGGACGGCGTCGACGAGATCGGTCTCCATCGCGAGTCGTCCGGTTTCTTCTACTACCGCAACACCCTCACCACCGGCAACGCCGACGGCCAGTTCTTCTTCGGAGACCCCGGCGATCGCTTCGTCGCAGGGGACTGGGGTGTTGTCGATTACAAGGCCACCCCGGCAGTGTTTCGTCCCGGCAACTCGACGTTCTACTTCCGTCACACCATGACCGAAGGCAACGCCGATAGCTCGATGGCCTGGGGCAAGAGCGGGTTCATGCCGGTGTCGGGTGACTTTGGCGTCCTTTCGGGCGGTGGCGGCATCACGCCGCCCCCGGCGCCGACGCCGACGCCGGGCGGGCACCCGACGAGTGGCCCCGGCTGGCAGCTCGTGGCGTGCAACAGCCTTGTAGAGACCTCCGTGTACAGGACGTCCGACGAGTGTGCCCAGATCACGGTGCAGAAGTCGGCGATCCCGGCGGACTACAGACAGTGCATCTACTTCCCCGACCCATTCAACCCGCAGTGCACGGATCACCGACAGTGGGACATTGAGTGGTTCGGCCCCAACGGGGAGCTGAATACCTGGTCGGCGCACTACAACTACAGCGGGATGTTCTTGAGTTCTATCGACTTCAGGACACCGATAGATGCCGAGGGGCTGGTGCCTGGGGAGTACCGCGCCGAGTTCTGCCGTACGGTCTGGCCGAATTCATTCACCTGCGTCGAGGACCTCTTCACCGCCTACTTCACCATCACCAACTAGGAGGGCAAGGCCAGCGGCGGGCCCTGTCCCACCGCTGGCCGGCGGTTTCGTACACTTCGGCCATGGCTGAAGCGGCTTTCTTCGACCTCGATAAGACCGTCATCGCCAAGTCATCGGCGCTGGCCTTTGGGAGGCCACTCCGCAAGGCGGGGATGCTCGGTCGACGGATGATGCTCAAGGCGGGTATCGGGCAACTCTTCTATTCGCTGTTCGGGGCAGACCACGATCAGATGGAACGGGTCCGCGAAGCCATGCTCGAACTCACGAAGGGGTGGCAGCGTGACGAGATCGAGGATCTGGTCGAGGAGGCACTAGAGGACGTCGTCTCGCCGTTGGTCTTCGCCGAGGCCCTCTTCTTGATAGATGACCATCACCGCCAGGGTCGCCGAGTGTTCATCATCTCGGCGAGTCCCGAGGAGATCGTGCGACCGCTGGCCCACTACATCGGGGTCGACGAGGTCGTCGCCACGAGGGCGACGACGGACTCGGAAGGCCGCTACACGGGAGAGCTGTCCTTCTACGCATATGGCGAGGACAAGGCGACCGAGGTCAAGCGACTGGCCGAACAAGACGGCATCGACCTCAGCGCTTCCTTCGCCTACTCCGACTCGTCCACAGACCTTCCGCTGCTCGAGAGCGTCGGCCATCCAACCGCGGTCAACCCTGACAAGGAACTGCGCAAGCTCGCCGACGAGCGAGGGTGGCCGATCATCGAGTTCAAGCGCCAGGTGAGCCTGCGCACCCGACTCGCCAAGCCGGTGCCGATCATCTCGGGCGCGACGCTCACCGCAGCCATCGCCGGGCTCGTCGTGGCGTCCCTATTGCGGTCGCGCAGGCGTTCCCGTTAGGAGCGTGCTGAGCAATTCACCTGCGGGTCGGCGACCGATCCCTTGCTCCCCGATCAAAGCGCCGGCTCGTGGCACGGGTCATTGATCAGGATGCTCCTCGGCGTCGTAGGGCGGTGGGGCGCCCGGGATGCCTGCCTCGAACATGGCCTCATCCCCGAGCCCCTGCTTGGAAGCGATGCCTTCGGCGCGAGCAGCCTCGATCTTCTCAGTTGTCAGCCGGGGCGCGGCATATGCCAACAGCAGGACGTAGGCGCCGGCGACGACGAAGTACGGCAAGCGCAGGGCCATCGAGCGGCTCATGAAGGCCTCGCCGCCAGTGACGATGAGGCCTCCGATGAGCGAGCCGATGGGCATCATCCCCCAGCCGAAGAAGCGGTAGACGCTGTTGACCCTTCCCAGGAGATCGTCTGGAATGATCGTCTGACGAAGTGACACGGTGATGACGTTCCACAGGATCGCCGAAACCATGAAGAACATGAAGACGATGTAGACAACCCACCACCTGGTGGCCACGCCGATCACGGCAGACGTCACGATTCCCGCCAGCATCGTGACGTACAGAGAGGTGCCGGTGCCGAGGGCTTTGGCGATGCGAGATGCGGCGATGCTGCCGACGACGCCGCCAACGGCTCCGGCCGTCATGAGGATGGCGAAGATCACGGCACCTGTGCTCTCGAAGCCGAGGCTCTCTCCAACGGACCCGATGACGCCGGTGAATAGCCCCGTCTCGAGGTCGAGGTTCTCCTGCACAAAGAACACGAACGTGGCGAAGGTCACCATGCCAAGCCCGTTCAGTAGGCCGAGCACGATGGCGAGCGGTCGCAGCACCGGATGGCTCCACAGCCACATGAACCCTTCCTTGATCTCCGCCCGCCACGAAACCTTGCCGGGGGGAGCCTCGCCCTGGCTGCGTTTTGCCTTGAACTCGCCGGGTATGAGGAACACAAGGCCGGCGGCGAGGGCGAAGGAGCCGGCGTCGACGAAGAACGGGAAGGCGAAAGCGACCGCGAGCAGCACGCTGCCGACGGGAGGGCCGACGAAGCTGTTCATGACCATCTCGGCGCCCCACAGGTTGCCGTTGGCCTTCTCGAGATGGTCGGTCTCGACGATGGCGGGCAGGATCGTCTGGGCGGCGTTGTCTCGCAACACCTCGGCGAAGCCCATGAGGAACGCCGCGGCCAGGAGGATGCCGTACACCAGCCAATTGGTCGAGATGTCGATCTCGCCGATGAGGTCTTCGGGGGCAGGCAGCGACGACTGTTGCGAGAGGATGGCGAGCGCCAGGATTCCGGTGAATATCGCCCGCAGGACATCCATGGAAACGATGAGCTGGCGCCGGTCGACCCTATCGGTGATGACTCCAGCCGGGAGGGTGAAGATGAGCCACGGCAACCGCTGCACGACGGCGACCAGGGCGATGAGCAACGCATTGCGAGTGACTGCGGAAGCCAACCAGGGATAGGCGATCGCACCCACACCGTCGCCGAGATTGGAGATGACGCTGGAACTCCACAGCCGCCAGTAACGCGGCCCCAGCTTGATCTTCTCCGCCATCACTCTCCCCGCTGCGAGACCACCTCGACAAGGATGTCGGGTCGGTCGGTCATGATGCCGTCGACACCCAAGTCGAGGAGCCTATTCATCGTGGGGGCGTCGTTGACCGTCCACACATGGACCGCGACCTCTGCTCGATGGGCGGCTTCTATCAGTCTGGTGTCGACGACACCAACGGCGCGGGCCCTCTCGGGCACTTGCAGCGCGTCGGCGGCGATCGAAGCTGTCTTGCCGAACCGAGCTGCCGCCTTCACCATTGCCACCTGGCGCGGCCCGGCCGAGGTCGCCACCCTGTCGCCCGTTGCCTTCCTGAATCGAGAGAGACGATGGTCGAAGAACGACGATGCCATCACCCGATCCTCAGCTCCGAGTTTCGTCACGACGTCGGCGAGAGCCTCGACGGCAGCCGAGTGCTTCATGTCGACGTTCCACTTGGCGCCGGGAAAAGCAGTCAGCATGTCGTCGAATCGAGGGACGCCCAGGCCAGTGCCACGCTGCGGGAAGCCATCTCCGGGGCGGAATCCGTACGCGGCATCGAGAAGCTGCAGGTCGCGCCACAACCAGTCCGTCACCTTGCCCGTCCCATTGGTGAGCCGGTCGAGGTGGTGATCGTGGAACGTGACGAGCACTCCGTCTGCGGTGAGGTGGACGTCGGTCTCCAGGTAGCGGATGCCAAGGTCGTAGGCGCCCTGGAATGCCGTCGCGGTGTTCTCCGGCCACAGCGCAGCACCACCGCGATGAGCGAAGCGGATCGGATGCTCTCCCTCTAGATAAGGCCTCACAGGACGACGCCGGCCTTCAAGACTCGCCACGGCTCGACAGATCCCGGCCGGTAGGAGAGGTCGACGTGCGACGGTGCATCCAGCACGACGAGGTCGGCGACGGTACTCGCAGAGATGTGGCCGCGATCGTCCAGGCCGAGCGCGGTGGCTCCGCCACGAGTTGCTGCCCAAGTCGCCTCCGCGGGGCTGAGGCCCATCTCGTGTACCGCCAGCGCAACGATGAGCGGCATCGACTCAACATTCGAAGTTCCGGGATTGCAGTCGGTGGCAACGGCCAGGGTTACCCCGGCCTCGGCCAGCAGGCGAGCCGGGGCCGGCGCCCGTCCCAGCGATGCGCCGGGGAGCAGAACGCCGACCGTCCCTGCTGCGGCAAGCGCGGCGGCGTCAGCGGCGGTGGCGTTGTCGAGGTGATCGGCTGATGCCGCCCCCAACTCGGCCGCGAGCTGCGTGGCTCCGGTGTGGGCGAGCTGCTCGGCGTGCAGGCGCAGCTCGAGGCCGGCATGGCGCGCAGCCATCAGGATGGTTCGGGCCTCATCCACCGAGAACGCTCCCTCGTCGCAGAAGACGTCGCACGACCGAGCCAGAGGGGCGCAGGCAGGCAACATCTCATCGACGATTAGTCGCACGTAATCCTCCGAGGTCGCCGCGGTTGGGACCACGTGAGCACCGAGGAAGGTTGTGACAACATCGAGGGGTGTGGCACATCCGATCTCGGCTGCCACCTCGAGCATCCTGACCTCAGCCTGCGTCTCGAGGCCGTAGCCGGACTTGATCTCGACCGTCGTGGTGCCGTGACCGAGCATTCGTAGCGCGCGGTCCGTCGACAATCGGGTTAGCTCGGGAGTTGGTGCGGCCGCGGTAGCAGCGACCGTGGAGTGGATGCCTCCTCCGGCCGCCAGGATGTCCTCGTATGACTCGCCGCCGAGGCGCCTGGCGAACTCGTTGGCTCGATCGCCGGCGAACACCAGATGGGTGTGGCAGTCGACGAAGCCCGGAAGCACCGCCCTGCCCTCGCAATCGAGCGTCTCCGAATCGCGCAGATCGTCCGGAAGCTCGGAGGCTTGCCCGAACCAAACAACGGTGCCTTCATCGACGGCGAGCGCGGCATCGTTGATCGACCCGACAAGGTCTGGGGACCCCGCCGCGTTCGTGACGAGCTCGCCAATACCCGTGAGGAGCAGGCTCACGCCTCGAGCGCGTCCTCGACCATTGCCGCCACCTTTGCGGCGAGAGAGCCGGCCGTGTCTGTGAGCTTGGCAACGCCGCCGGCCAGACTGATCCGAACGGAATCATCGGTGATCGAGGGCAGGTTGATGCGAACGTTGTAGGCGGCACCCTCGGCCGCAGCGTGAGCACACAGCGCACCCACGCCGGCATCTGTCACAGAGCTTGGATTGCCGTACTCGGCGGCCCGAGCGCACAGCTCAAGGGCGGCTACGGAGTGCTCGAGCACTTCGAGCGGAACCCTGGTGGCGCCCTGGTTGGCCGCTTCGAGAGCGGCGTCGCGAGCAGCTCGGTCCGCCTTTGTCTTGCGAGGCAGACGTCTGGCCGCGATCACTTCGTTGTAGGCCTCGGCGTCGCGGTCGGCTGCGAGCAGGAACCAGTCCTTGAGGTCCTGGGCTTCTGCACCCAACTGCTCCATCTGCGGGTCTCTGCTCTTGGACCAGGTGAGGGCCGCCACCATCGCCGCCAGCGCAGCGGCCAACGAACCGCACAGAGCGGCGACGCTGCCTCCACCCGGTGCGAAGGAGTCGGTAGACAGTTCGTCGACGTAGGCCTGCAGGCCTGGGTCGCTCGACCGTCCCACCCGATATTCGATGACCTTGTCTTCGAACGGCGCCAGCTCGGCGAGACCCAGAGAGAGGACTGCAGTGTGAATGCGCTCGGCTTCGGGCACCCCGGTCGTCCTCCCCTGCTTCGCCAGGTAGTGATCGCCCGCAGCCAGCAGGGCATCGCGCGGGACCAAGCCAACTAGCTCGCTCCCGGTGACCCGGACCCCGAGGTCGGAGGCGGCGTCCACGCAGGCGTCGAAGACTTGGTGCAGCGAGGCATCGTCGTGGTCGGTGAGGTTGAGAGAAACCTGTGCCCTCCCGTACTCCGCGATGTACCACCCGACGCCCTTGACCGAAGCGAACCGACCCGGCTGCCGCAGGGCCTTGCGGTCGTCGCCACGGACGATGGCGCCATCGCCGTCTCTCTTGGCGACACCGCTTCCCCGCACGACGCCGGCGATGGCGTCCGCCAGCTTGCGATCCGTCGTGTTGAGGTTGATGTTGTAGGCGATGAGGAACTTGCGGGCGCCGATGGCGGTGGCGCCACTGCGCTCGTTGTAGTCGGGCCCGAAGTCAGGAGAGTCGTCGCGTGCCGCCAGCCCCTCGTACTCGCCCCGACGGACATCGCTTAGCGACGCCCTCTCTGGAGCTGTCGCGGCAGCCTCGTACAGATAGACGGGGATGCCTTCGTCGCCGACCCTGCGGCCGAGGCGCCTGGCAGCGGCGACGCAGTCGTCCATCGTCGCTCCCTGCACCGGAACTAACGGGCAGACGTCGGTGGCGCCCATCCGCGGGTGCTCGCCGCTGTGAGTGCGCATATCGATCAGCTCGCCGGCCGTAATGATGGCAACGAAGGCCGCCTCTTCGACAGCCGCAACAGGACCGACGAACGTCATCACGGTGCGATTGGTGTCTGCCCCCGGGTCAACATCGAGGAGGTGCACTCCCTCGGTGGAGGCGATCGACGAGGCGATGGCGTCGATGATCCCTTGATCTCTGCCCTCGCTGAAGTTGGGGACGCACTCGATGAGCTGCATCCCACGAGATTACGGCGTTAGCCCACCGCTGTCCGCAACTCCTCCTTCACGCCGGTGGGCAGGTCATCCCAGGGAAGGTCGAGCAAGGCTCCCTCGAGCGCGTACAAGAGGTTGAGAGAGGTTTCGGCTGGGAACCGCTCTTTGATCCTGCGGAAAGCAGTGACAGAGCCCATCTCCTCGAGGTCGGTGACGTCCTTGATGCCGACGGACGCCAAACGAGCTGCCGATAACGGGCCGATGTTCCTCAGCTGCTCCATTTATCCATCGGGATGACAACGCCTCGCTCCGCGGCAACCTGGCGCGCCCTCGGGTAGCCGGCGTCGGCGTGTCGCATGACGCCCGTTCCCGGATCATTGGTGAGGACGCGCCGAACCCGATCGGCGCCGTCCTTGGTGCCGTCGGCGACTACCTGAGCTCCGGAATGGATCGACTTGCCCATGCCAACTCCGCCGCCGTGATGCACCGCCACCCATGCCGCCCCCGAAGCGGTGTTGAGAAGGGCATTGAGGATGGGCCAGTCGGCTACGGCATCTGATCCGTCGAGCATGGACTCGGTCTCGCGATAGGGAGACGCCACCGAACCCGAGTCGAGATGATCCCTGCCGATGACGATCGGTGCCGAGACGTCGCCGATGCGAACCAACTCGTTGAATGCTTCTCCGGCCTTGTCGCGCTCGCCGTATCCGAGCCAGCAGATCCGCGCCGGCAGGCCCTGGAACTGCACCTTCTCCTTCGCCATGCTGAGCCAACGGTGCAGCGCCTCGTCGTCCGGAAACAGCTCGGCGATGGCCCGGTCCGTAGCCGCGATGTCGGCCGGGTCGCCGGACAGCGCTACCCAGCGGAATGGCCCCTTGCCCTCGCAGAAGAGATCGCGGATGTAGGCGGGGACGAATCCTGGATAGGCGAAGGCATCGGCGTAGCCACCTTCCTTGGCCTCACCCCGCAGGTTGTTGCCGTAGTCGAAGACCTCGGCACCCGCTTGCTGGAATCCGACCATCGCCTCGCACTGCGTCGCCATCGACTCACGCGCCTCCTTGATGTAGCCGCTCGGGTCGTCGCGACGCAGCTCGGCGGCCTCAGAAAGGGAGTGGCCGCGCGGCAGGTAGCCGTTCAGCGGATCATGCGCCGACGTCTGGTCGGTCACGATGTCGATATCCGCCGACCTCTCCAAGAGCTCGGGGAAGACGTCGGCGGCATTGCCGACAACACCGATGGACACCGCCTCACCTGCTGCCTTTGCCTGTTGCGCCCGCTCGATGGCGGCGTCCAGGGTCTCGGCCTTCTCGTCTAGATAGCCGGTGTCGAGACGACGTTGCAGGCGAGCCGGGTCGATCTCCACGCACAATGCGACTCCGCCGTTCATGGTGATCGCAAGGGGCTGGGCGCCGCCCATGCCACCGAGGCCACCCGTCAAGGTGATGGTTCCGCGCAGCGTCCCGCCGAACCGTTTGTCGGCGATAGCTGCGAATGTTTGGAACGTGCCCTGGAGGATGCCCTGGGTGCCTATGTAGATCCAGGAACCGGCAGTCATCTGCCCATACATCATGAGGCCGGCTGCTTCTAGCTCCCACATGTTCGCCCAATCGGCCCAATCGGGAACGAGCAGGCTGTTGGCGATGAGCACTCGGGGGGCCATCGGATGAGTACCAAAAACGCCGACCGGCTTTCCCGATTGCACCAGAAGCGTTTCGTCCGATTCGATGTCGCGCAAGGCGCCGACTATGGCATCGAAGGCTTCCCAACTGCGGGCGGCCCGTCCGGTGCCGCCGTACACCACGAGCTCGTCGGGATTCTCCGCGACCTCAGGGTCGAGGTTGTTCATGAGACAGCGCAGCGCTGCTTCCTGAAGCCATCCCTTGGTGGTGAGGTCGCTGCCTCTTGGCGATCTGACGGGCCTGGCACCACTCATGCGCCGAGGCTAATCATCGAGCGATCGCGCCGCTCAGCCGATCACCGGTCAATGGATCCACGGCGCGGGTGGTTCACGGCGAACCGCCCCGGCGCCACGCCGCGTCGCCAACGGCAATCCCGAGGAGCCGCCAGTCCGCACCTATTGGCCATCCTTCGACTCCGAGTCCATCCACGAGAGCCGGGACTAATGACCCTACGACCGCTAGGCGACGCTAGCTAACGTCGCCAGTAGCGAACTAGGGGAGGGATATGTATCCGATCAACGTCACCACAGGGGAAGCGGGAGCAAGAAGCAAGGGGCTCGGCTGGGCCGGGGCGATCTTCTTGGTGGCCAAGATGCTGCTGGCGCTGCCCCACCTCATCATCGTCAGCATCCTCGGCCGGCTGGTCGCCATCGTTGCCTACATCGGCTTCTTCTTCGTCGCCTTCACGGGGGAACTCCCCCCTGGGCTTCGCGACATGCTGGTGGCGATCATGCGCTGGGAGGTACGAACCTACGCCTGGGTTGCAGCCCTCACCGACGAATACCCACCCTTCGAGTGGGAGGAGACCGACTACGTCGCCAGACTCTCCGTTGAGGATCCGTCAGAACGGAGCAAAGGATGGGCGGTAGCCGGAATCTTCCTGGTGAAGTTCCTTGTGCTGATTCCCCAATTGATCGTCTTGGTCTTCGTGGTCATTGGCGCGTTCTTCGCCATGTGGTTCAACTTCTTCAAGATCGCCTTTACCGGTGAGAGCTCAGCGGAGGTGCACGGCTTCTTGACAGGAACTATGCAGTGGGGAAGCCGAGTAGAAGCCTGGGCCTACGGGCTGACCGACGAGTACCCGCCGTTCCGCCTCGACCCCTAGCTGGTGGTCGGCGAGTGAATCACTGGGCACGCGACAAGGCCCGCCGCTAGGGCGGGCCCAATCGATCGTGTCGAGGACCTAGGCGCCGCCGCCGGGGTGGTCCCCGCCGCCGTCGCCTTTGTCGTCGTCATCGCCGTCGAACTTGTCCTTGATGTCACCGGCCACGTCCTTGGCCTTGTCCATCGCGTCACCTGCCATGTCGCCGGCCTTCTCGGTCACGTCACCGACGTTCTCCTTGGCGGCACCGAACCAGTTCTTGAGTGTGTCCATGAAACCCATTGTCAAAACTCCTCTGCATGGATGAGGGCTACATGGTAAAGCCTGTTAGCCGAGCGCTCCTACTACACCCTCGGCTGCCTCGACCAGAGCCCCGGTCAGCACCAGTGCCGCCACCGATTCGATGTCGGCCGCCAAAGACCGGTCGGTGGTAAGCCGCGGGACCCGCTCGCGGATGGCCGCTACCGCAGCTGCCGTCGCGGCCGAGGGTCGGAGTGGCGTCCGGTAGTCGATGCCCTCGGCGGCGCATAGCGCCTCGATGGCAACCACGCGAGCCGCGTTGTCCAGCACCTGTGCCAGCTTGCGGCCGGCACCCCAGCCCATCGACACGTGGTCCTCTTGGCTGCCCGAGGTCGGAATGCTTTGCACAGATGCCGGGTGCGACAGAACGCGGTTCTCGGCAACGAGGGCCGCCGAGGTGTATTGGGTCAGCATGTACCCCGACTCGAGGCCGGGTTTGGCAGCAAGGAAGGCCGGCAGGCCCGACGAGCGATCGGGGTCGAGCAGTCGGTCGGTACGCCGCTCCGAGATGTCGGCGATCTCGGTGGCGGCGATCGTAAGGAAATCGAGAGCGAAAGCGAGCGGCTGGCCGTGGAAGTTGCCGCCAGAGACCAAGTCACCGTCTTCCGGGAAGACGATGGGGTTGTCAACGATCGACCCTGCCTCGATGGCGAAGACGCGGTCGGCGTGGTCGATCACGTCGCGAACCGCACCGTGAACCTGGGGGGCGCATCGCAGGCTGTAGGCGTCCTGGACGGCGTGGTCCGACTCGAGGTGCGATGCGGTTATGCCCGAGCCGTCGAGGAGATGAAGAAGGTTGGCGGCCACAGTGAGCTGGCCAGGGTGAGGGCGCAAAGCGTGCACTCTGGCGTCGAAGGGACGAGCGCTTCCTAGCAGCGCCTCGACCGACATGGCGCACGCCACATCTGCCGCCCTCGCCAAGCGCCGTGCCTGGTGGGCTCCGATGATCCCCCATGCCAGCATCCCCTCGGTCCCGTTGAGAAGGCTGAGCCCCTCCTTGGCTTCCAACACGAGGGGTTCGAGACCATGCTCGGAGAGCACCTCGGCAGCAGGCGCAACTGCCTCTCCATCCCGGAGCTTGCCTTCTCCGATCAGAGGCAAGGCCAGGTGGGCGAATGGCGCCAGGTCCCCAGACGCCCCGACCGAGCCCCTGTCGGGGACGACGGGAAGAAGGTCGCGGTTGATGAGATCGATGATGAGCCGCACTACGTCGGGCCGTACCCCAGAGTGGCCTTGCGCCAGAGTCCGAGCCCGCAGCACCAGCATCGCTCGCACCATGTGTGGTGGCAGCGGGTGGCCAACACCGACTGCGTGGGATCGCAACAGCTTCACCTGGAGATCGGCGGCGTCGGCGGCGTCGATGCGATGACCGGCAAGCGCACCGAAGCCGGTATTCACGCCATACACGGCCTTACCCCCGGCTAGCGCGGCACCAACGACATCCCTGGCTGCCTGCATCCCCGCGGCAGTGGCTTCGTCGAGTCGCACGGCGGCTCCACCATGGGCGACATCGATGACATCCGCGGCGACCAGCGGCCCGTTGGTGATCACGATGTCAGTCACCGGCGCAGCCTAGAACCCGACTCGTAGAATCGTTCTTGCTATGCCCCACAAACCCATCATCGCCGTGTTCGGAGGATCGGCAGCCCAACCGGGCGAATCCGACTACGAAGCGGCTATCGAAGCCGGCTCGCTCCTGGCCAGGGCCGGCTATCAGGTGGCGACCGGTGGCTACGCAGGCATCATGGAAGCCGCGGCCATCGGAGCAAGAGAGGCAGGAGGTGAAGCCATCGGTGTCACCGTGCCAAGCGTCTTCCCCGACCGCGATGGAGCCAACAGCTACATCAGCTCTGAGGTCCGCACCGCCAGCCTCACCGAGCGGATCCACGAACTGGTGTCGATGTCGTCCGCCTCGATGGCTTTGCCGGGCAGCATCGGAACGCTGACCGAGCTCATTGTCGCCTGGAACAACGCCTTCGTAGCCCGATTCTCCAACGAAGCTGCGAAGCCTGTGGTTGCCGTCGGCGAGACATGGACCCGACTCGTTGCCGAGCTCAGCGATGTTCTCGAGACCGATCCCTCGATCGTCTCGTGCCACGACACCGTTGCCGACGCCGTGGCGCACCTTGTAGAACGACTGGGCTGAATACGGCCGGTCGCGGTAGAACCGACCGATCGCCTGTCTCCTACAATCGCGGCCGTTGCCCACCGGAGAAATGAATGAGCGAAGGCTTCTACCTGGGCGGAATCGTTGACCCCGCTAGTGGGGACAGGGGGGACGATCTTCGATACGACGGCAGCGATCTGACTACGCATGGCGTGATCGTGGGCATGACAGGTTCCGGCAAGACGGGACTCGGTGTGATCTTTCTCGAAGAAGCGCTGCGCAGCGGCGTCCCGACATTAATCCTTGACCCCAAGGGCGACATGACCAACCTGCTCTTGAACTTCCCCGACCTCCTGCCAAAGGATTTCGAGCCGTGGATCGATGAGGGAGTTGCCCGCAAGGAGGGCAAGACAGCGGCCGAGATGGCGCAAGGCACAGCCGATCTATGGAAGAACGGCCTCGCAGGCTGGGATCTCGGCTCTGACCAGATGCGAGAGCTCAAGGACAGCACGGAGTTCACGGTCTACACGCCGGGCTCCGCAGCCGGCGTTCCGGTGAACATCGTCGGCTCCCTGTCGGCGCCCGACCTCAACTGGGACGACAACGCAGAGACGCTTGCAGACGAGATCGAGGGCTTCGTTTCGGGGTTGCTCGGCCTCACCGGCATCGAGTCCGACCCGCTGTCGTCGCGCGAGCACATCCTGATATCGAACCTCATGGCCAACGCCTGGCAGAACGGCAAGGACCTCGACCTGGCAAAGCTCATCGGACAGGTGCAGACGCCTCCGATTCGCAAGCTCGGCGTGTTCGATGTCGACACCTTCTTCCCCGAGAAGGACCGGTTGGCTTTGGCGATGAAGCTCAACGGGCTCGTGGCGTCGCCCGCCTTCTCATCGTGGATGGCTGGACCACCGTTGGACATCCAATCGATGCTGTGGGACGACTCGGGTAAACCGAAGGCAGCCATCCTGTATCTGGCTCACCTCTCGGATGAAGAGCGCCAGTTCGTTGTCACCCTGGCTCTGGCCAAAGTCGTCACCTGGATGCGTACCCAAAGTGGTTCCGGAGAGCTGCGGGCTCTCATCTACATGGACGAGGTGTTCGGCTTCGTACCGCCAACGGCCCAGCCACCTGCCAAGAAGCCCATCCTGACCATCCTCAAACAGGCACGAGCTTTTGGCGTCGGCCTCCTGCTCTCGACCCAGAACCCGGTCGACCTCGACTACAAAGCCATGTCGAACGCCGGCACCTGGTGCATCGGCCGCCTGCAGACGGAACGTGACAAGGCCCGAATCCTCGAGGGGATGCAATCGGCGACAGGTGCGATCGACACCAAGGCCATGGACGAGACCATCTCCGGCCTCGACAAGCGCCAGTTCGTATTGCACAGCACCAGGGAGAAGTCACCATCGATCTTCACCACAAGGTGGGCGATGTCGTACCTGCGGGGTCCGCTGACTAAGGATCAGGTCAGCCTGCTGACGGATGGCACAGCAGCCAAGAAGCAAGCGAACGAAGCGGCGGCGGCCGATGCCTCTCCGGCCCCTGCGGAGCTAGCGGACGATGAAAGCCCGATGGCGCCCAAGGTTCACTCCAGCGTCGCCACCTACTACTTGGACTCGGCCGCACCGTGGGTCCAAGAGATCGGAGCAGATTCCGACTCCACCACTTTGGCGGCGGCGCTGGCAGCGCGAGTGCTGCTCACTTTCGACGAGACCGCGGCCGACCTGAACCATCACGAGGAGTGGGAGGCGGTGTACTTCCCGCTGGGCTCCCAGTTCGACGCTGCCGTCGGAGTGGCAGTCGACTACGACGACAGGGACCTTCGCCCGGACCCGCCCCACGGCGCCACCTACCGGCTTGCCGATGCACCGCTCGACAAAGGACCCTACTTCACGGCCGCCAAGAAAGAGATCACCGACTATCTCTATCGCGAACGGAAGCTGACTGTGTTCCGCAATAAGGCGCTCAAGCTGTACTCGAGAGTCGGCGAGAGCGAAGAGAACTTCGCGAAGCGGTGCGAACTGGCGGCGGACGACAACGCCGATGCCGAGATCGCCAAGCTCAAGGACAAGCTGAAGAAGAAGCTCGACCGCCTACGCGACCAGGTACAGGCAGCAGAGCTTCGGCTCGCCGAGCTGCAGACGGATGTGTCTTCTCGTCGTCAAGAAGAGATACTTGACGGGATCGGCGGATTGCTTGGTGGTCTCCTGTCTGGGCGCAAGAGCAGGCGGGGCCTCGGTCGAGCCGTATCCAAGCGATCACGGACCAGGGGGACCGAACAGCGCAAGACAACGGTCGAGACCAAGCTCGCCGACAAGATCGCCGACCTCCAAGAAGCCGAGACGGACGCCGTTCTCGAGATCGAAGAGGTGAACGACCGGTGGGACGACGTCGTCGCCGAGATCGAAGAGATCGAGGTCGGGCTCGAGAAGACAGACATCAAGGTGGACGACCTAGCCGTCGTCTGGGTGCCGGTGAGCTGACCGACCTAGCCCTCGCTAGAGATGGCCCACAGCAGATCGCGGATCGACACGATGCCAAGCAACTCGTCGCCCTCCATCACCGGAAGGTGGCGATACCCCATTTCCAGCAACCAGGCAGCGGCCTCGTCGACATCGACGTCTGGTCCGATGGTGTCGGGGGTGGTAGTCATCCACTCTCGAACGGTCGCCTCCCGAGGATCGATGCCCTCAGCAGTAGCCCGCACCAGGTCACGCTCCGTGAAGATCCCGGCTAGCTCGCGCCCATCGACAACGGCCAGGCTGCCGATGCCGTTGCCTATCAAGGATTCCGCAGCGACGAACAGCGACGTGTCCGGTCCGACTACTTCGCTCTTCCCTCCGACCAAGGCGCCGACTTGCATGTGCCTCCCATCAGAAGGCTACTCGTCAGGCGAGGTCCTGCTCCCGGATGCCAAAGCTTGGATGACGTAGGCGACAAAGCGCCAGCTTCTCTAACTGACGAATCCGTTCACGAGTCAAGTTGAATTCCTCGCCGATCTCCTCCAGCGTCCGGGGAACGCCATCCTCGAAGCCGTACCGCAGCCCGAGGATTCGGCCCTCCCGAACCGGGAGGCGATGGATGGACCGTTGCAGGCTGTTGGCCACGTCCATCTCTTCGGTCACCTTCACCGGATCCGCCGCGTCCTGATCCTCGATGAAATCGCCGAGCTGAGCGCCGTCGTCTCCGATCGGCTGTTCGAGGGAGACCGTGTCCGCAACGCCCAGGGCGAGCTCAACCTTCTCTACGGTGACCCCCGCCTCGGCTGCGATCTCCTCGGCATTCGGCTCGCGACCTAACTCTGCCTTCAAGGTCCCTTGAGCGGCTCGAACGGCGGCGAGGGTGTCGTGCAGATGCACGGGGATGCGCACCGTTCGCGACTTGTCGGCGATAGCTCTCGTTATGGCCTGTCGGATCCACCACGTCGCGTATGTGGAGAACTTGAATCCCTTGCGCCAATCGAACTTCTCGACCGCACGGATCAGCCCGAGGTTGCCCTCCTGAATGAGATCAAGGAAGTCGATGCCTGACGTGTTGGCGTAGCGCCTGGCGTTGGCAACGACCAACCGCAGGTTGGCGGTGAGAAACACATCCTTGGCCATGTAGCCCTTGCGAACCTTGCGCTTGAGCTCGGTCAGCTCGGTCCTACCTGAGTACTCCTTGTTCTCGACGCGGACCGCGGCTGTGGCCCCCGCTTCGATCTTCTGAGCGAATTCGACTTCCTGTTCGGCGGTGAGGAGGTCGTATTCGCCGATTGCGCTGAGATACTGACTCACCAAGTCAGTAGTCAGTCTCCCCCTGTCGTCCGTTAGCCTGCCTCGATCCCGTTCACCTACCGGTCGAGTCGCTACCGCCATACACGCCCTCTTCCTACTTGCTTTGCCCTACCCGGAGCGTGTCCTTCTCCGTCACGTTGCCGGGTGGTTCACTATGTCACACAAAGTGGGGTCTGTGAAGGCCGAAAGTTGTCCCCACAGTTACCCACAGGGTTAGTGGATAACCGGTCACAGTTTTCCCTCTAATCATCTCGATTTCGCGACCCGACGCCCCGGTCATCTTCGTGCCTGTGGGCAATCCATTGTCGATACGCTGCCCACAATGCCCAACCGTCTGGCAAGATCAGCCAGCCCCTACCTGCTGCAGCACGCCGAGAATCCCGTTGACTGGTACGAGTGGAGCGATGAAGCCTTCGCCGACGCCAAGGAGCGGGACGTGCCGGTGATGCTCTCCGTGGGTTATGCCGCCTGTCATTGGTGCCACGTCATGGCGCATGAATCTTTCGAGGATGCTGCCACCGCCGAGATCATGAATCGGAGCTTCGTCAACATCAAAGTTGACCGCGAGGAGCGACCAGACATCGACCGTATCTACATGGATGCAACTCAGGCCATGACCGGGAGCGGGGGCTGGCCTATGACTGTGTTTCTCACCCCGCAAGGTGGCCCCTTCTTTGCCGGGACATACTTCCCAAAGGATTCGCACCACGGTCGTCCTTCGTTCACGACCATCCTCGAAGCCATTGCCGATGCTTGGAGGCAGCGCCGCGGCGACGTCGAAGCGCAAGCGCAGCAGCTCACTCAAGCCATCGCCGCGAACCTCCCGGCAAGCGAGACGCTGGCCACATCCTCGGAACTCGAAGCTGCCTATCGATCGGTCGAGCAATCCTTCGACTCCGAATTCGGCGGGTTCGGCGGTGCCCCCAAGTTTCCACAGGCACCAACTCTCGAGTTCCTGATGCGTATCGCCAACGAGCCATGGGCTACCGATGCCAAGCGGATGCTGGAGGCGACGCTCGTAGCGATGGCGGCCGGGGTCCTCCCCGCATTGCCGGGACGATTCCTCCTCCAGTCATCGGATTGACCATATGAGCAGAATCTCCAGCAAGCATTAAACCATCCGTAATAAACTTTTTTAA
>JAZFSG010000120.1:0-18991 GCA_036446035.1 Acidimicrobiia bacterium
GTGGCGCCGAACTGTGGGCTCACCTCAGGGCTGGTGAGAAAGTCACCGGCCTTCACCGATCGCAGCGGTCCGGTGGCGAAGAAGCCGCCCTGGGGGTCGTAGAGGGCGGCCTCCATGAACTCCTCGAAGGGAATGGGGCCGCGTTCGGCCACGCGTTCGAGGAGGCGGTGTTTGAGTGTCACGGCGGGAGGCTACGCCGGCAAGCGTTCTCCCCCCTCAGCTCTCCGGGGCCACGGTCGAGCCGCGGAAGGGGTCGAGGCCGGCGTTGGCTTCTTTGACTGCGGAGACGGCGAGGCGCGGGTCGGGGAAGTTATCGCAATACTGGTAGCGGTAGGCCATGCGAATGATCCCATCCGTACCAACTACGAACTCCGACATCAGCTGCCAGCCGTTGTCTACGAGGTGCATGCCTTTGCCACGCTTGAAGTCGACCACCATCCGCCAGGTGTCGGGACCGCCGAGGAGCATGTCCTCGTCGTCGTAGACCGCAGCCAGCATGGTCCCCTCGGGTACCCCGTATGCCTCGTAAGCCCTGCGCTCGGGATCACATAGAAACGGCTCGGTGATGCCGAAGCGTTGCCTGTAGTCGGCAGCCCTCACCGGATCGCCCATCCCGACCAGCACCACCCGGGCCCCCGCCTCGGCCAAGCCCGACCGCTCTTCGGCGAGACGCGCAGCCCTGTCGGCGCCACAACCGCATCCGAAATGTCGCCAGAAGATGATGAGGACCGGGATGTCCATCCAGAAGCTGCTGAGTTGAACCTTGTCCCCCTTGGAGTCCGTCAGCTCAATATCCGGCGCCGCGTCACCTATCCCAACTCCCGACCTGGCAACGGCGGCTCGGAGCGGCCCTTCGGCCAGGCCCTCGATGTAACGATCCTCGGCAGCGTTGACGATCGATTCGAGCTCGGACATGACGGTCTCCCCTCAGGGTGAAGCGCCGACATTAGCGGGAGGTCACGATCGCCCTCCCGCTCCTGCAAAGGAGGTGCCCCGCAGGGGCGGAGGGGACCTAGAACGCCCCCACCACCGGGAGCCAGCCGACCTGGCCGAAGAGGAAGTCGAGGTCGGCTGGGCCTTCGTCGTTGACGAACCGCAGGTAGAAGCGCGCTTCCTGGGACCGGAAGACACCAGGCGTTGCGGTGCCGTTGCCGTCCCAGTCGCCGAAGAGGTTGAGGTCGCCGGGGTCGGCGAAATAGAACTGGGCATCGGCTGAGCCCGACGTGTGAGAGTTGCGTAGGTAGGTGAAGCCGGTCGAGTCTCGGCGCAACCCAACGGTGGAGATGCCATCGCCGTCGAAGTCTGCCGCGAAGGCGCTGTCCCCCGGGTCGCCGAATTCGTAGTCGAAATCGGCGAAGCCGATGCCCTGGTCGGCGCTGCCGAGCCGGTTGAGTATGAAGACTCGAGCCTCGTCCTGGCGATAGACGGAGACGGTGTCACAGCCATCGGCGTTGAAGTCGCCGACGAGCGGGGCGTCGCCCGGATCGCCTAGGAAATAGCGAACGTCGGCGTTGCCCTGAGTGTTGGAGTTGCGTAGATAGACGAAACCGTCGGAAAGACGGAACAGCCCCGGAGTGTCGACGCCGTCGCAGTCCCAGTCGCCGAGGAAGGGCACATCGCCGGGATCGCCGTAATAGAAGGTGTTGACGGCGCCCGGCTCCCTGAGGTACCAGACACCGGTCGCCGGGTCGACGAGACCGACTCCTTCGACATCTGGCCCAAGGCGGAACGGAACGGTGTCGGCGTATTTGAAGAAGAACACGCCACCAGGCGGCAGCAACACATCAACCTCGTAGATCTCAGGCGGCGGCGGCGGGGGCGGAGGTGGTGGAGGCAGTGCCGGGTCGGGTGGTGGGTCCGGTGGCGGTGGGGGCTCCTCAGGGAGCCGCATCGTCAGACCGAGGACCCGCACCTTGCCGGTGTCAGGATCGAGGTACTCGAGCCGGGTGCGGTCGACCGAGAATGGAGCGCCGGTGAAGTCGAAGGCCAGATGGACCGCACCGGGAAGGTCGGCAGACGGCAATGGTGGCTCGCCGAGGTCGGTCGAATGGGTGTGGCGACCGTTCTGCACCATGGCATAACGCTCGCCGTCGTCATCCGTGAAGAAGCCGGCAACGACATCCATCGGTCCTTCCCCGGCGACGGGACCCAACTCGATCAGATAGGGGTCGCCACCGGCACCAGGTCCCCAGTCCTCCGTGCCAAACGGCCGCACCGCGCCCGGAGTCAGGATCAGCCGAACGTCGGTCGACGTGAGCTGGGTGACCGCGGCCAGATTGGCGAGCTCTCTATTGATCTGCCCGACCGCGCTCCACAGCGGGCTGCGTCCGGCGTCCCAATCCCCAACCCCGGTATGCAACGCCGACCCCCCTCCAACAGTCGCCGACTCGTGCCCCTCGGCGGCGGCTTGGTAGAGGAACCAGATGTGGCCCGTGTAGCCATAGACGAGGCCCGCCATCGCTTGCCAGCGCAGGTCGGACTCCGTGTGGGTCCTGGCGAACTGGCTCTCGGCACCGACATAGGCATTGAGGTATTGCCAGTAAGGGACCCCCTTGTCAAGACCCGACTGCCGAAATCGCTCCAGAACCTCGTAGTGGATGGGACCAAGGAAGTAGTCGCTCGAGAGCTGGATATCACCGTCGACACTGGACACCCAGTGATCGAGGATCGCCTCGCGCTCGGGGGCGTAGAAGGTGAAGTTGGTCATGGCCAAGGCTCCAGGATCTGCGAGACGCACCGCGGCGATGCCGGCTTCGATGTCGGAGAGCTGGCCAACGGTCAGCGGCTCGTCGCCAACCTGGAACCCGATGCGGCCCGGCGTATCCGGCTCGAGGCCGCCCAAGACGTTGCCGGTCGACTCGAAGACCTTCACGAAGGGATCCCATGCCACCGAGGTGCCGTCCGGCGCCAGCCACGAGATGAAGGCTGAGCCCTGGTCAAGCCAGCGCTCGAGTTCGGCTGGACCGTCCTGCCACAGCGTTACGGCACTAGCACCGAATCCGGAGAGGTAGTCGGCCACCTGAATGGGCGGAGGATCCCCCATCGATGCCACCAAGGCCGATACCACCATCGGGTTGTTGCGCACCCAGGCAGTCCCGACAGAGACCTCCATCGACGCGCGGGGAACCGGCCAGTCGCCCACCGACGGCTCAGCTGAAGATGCTGGTGCTCCCGGGACGAGCAGCATTGTTGCCAAGGCGGTGACGAGAAGCCGTCGAGGCGTCATCGCCACACGCTAGGGCAACGGTGAGGCTGTGACCCGCCATTATGAAGTGCTCAGCAAAGGGTCCGCCCCGGACCTACGAGGCCTTGGTCTAGGGTTGACGACTCTCGCATAGGGGACGCAAGTGGACACCGTGATCAACGAGCCCGTAAGGGGAACCATCGGGGACATGTCGTTTCTGGCGCGCCCCGGCATAGAGACGATGAGACGAGTGGTTGACGGCGAAGGTCCACTTCCGCCGATTCACCATCTGACGGGCATCCAGCCGACCGAGGCCGGGCTGGGAAAGATGACCTTCACGATGCCGGTCACGCCTTGGTTGGAGGACGGCGTCGGCATCATCTGGGGAGGGGTCTACGCGTTCTTCGCCGATTCTCCCATAAGCCTGGCGTTATACACCGGGCTGCCGGCCGGAAAGATCCTCACGACGTCGGAGCTGTCGATCCACTACCTTCGGCCGGCGAGCCTGAGTTCCGGTCAACTGATCGGGCATGCCAATTCGGTCTATCTCGGACACGAGGTTGGCGTCAGCGAAGCGACCATCGAGGATCAGCACGGACGCACGATGGCACACGCAACGACGCGCTGTGTGATCCTCGACATGCCGTTCGACCCCGACGCCGAACTCAGCATGCGCCAACAGACCATCGAGGATCCGCCCGACCCCTATCTGCGAGACATCCCGGACTCCGCGTGGCAAGACCTGCACTCCTTCGAAGGCGAGAAGATCCCAGCGATGCGCAAGCTGGTAGACGGCGTGTATGGGCCCGGACCAGTGCAGCTGCTAACCGGATCGCGCTTGATGTCGGTGGAGCACGGGCGAGTGTCGATCTCGTGGCCGGCGAGTCCATGGTTCAGCGCCGGCGGTCCCGCCATGTACGGGGGAGCCATTGCCTGGGCATGCGACACCGCTATCACGTCGGCGATCTGGTCGACGCTCGACGCGGGAGCAATCGCGGCAACCCTGGATCTGCAAGTTCGGTTCTTGCGGCCCGTGATGCTCGATGGTTCCTCCCTCACCGTGATCGGTGAGGTGCGCCACTCCGGCAGAACGGTTCGGGTGGGACAAGCCGAGGTCCTCGACGCCGCCGGCAAGCGAGTTGCCCTGGCTACCGGCTCTTCCATGATCATCCCCGGCGGCATCGAACGGCTCAAGAAGGGTCACAGAGCCGAGGAGATCGTCGGCCTGAAGGGATAAGAGGCCTCCCTGCCGCCGCCCGGGTCGCGCCGAGAGCTCGAAGCCCAGAGTTGGCGCCGTCAGCCGCCCAACGCGATCGCTCTGGCGGCGTCGCCGAAGAAGGCGAGAAGTTGCGGAAGGATTCCGACGGCGACGACGGCAATGGCGGTTATCCCCATCGCCAGCCCCAGCGTCGGTGCCAGCTCGATGCGCTTGGCGTCCTGCGTGGCGACGCTTTCGGGAACAGGGTCCATCCATGACGCCTTGATGATCTTGGCGTAATAGAAGAAGGCCACAACGGCGTTGATGGCGGCGATCACAGCAAGGACGACGCCCCAGGTGTTCCCCGAGTCTCCGAGGACCGCCCGGAACATCACGAACTTGGCGAACCAACCGGCGAAGGGCGGGATGCCGGCGAGCGAGAAGAAGAAGACGGCCTGCAGCGTCGCCAGGCCTGGGGCATAGGTGAACAGGCCCGACCACTGGTCCATCTCGACCGACCCGACCTTGCGGGCGATGGCCATGGCAACGGCGAACGCCCCCATGTTCATGAACGCGTAGATCAACAGGTAGGTGACGGTGGCGCTGAAGGCATCGCCGAGCTCAATCGCGTCGAAGGACGCGGCCATGGCGAACGGCACCAGGATGAACCCACCGTGAGCAATCGAGCTGTAGCCGAGAAGCCGGATGACGTTGGTCTGGCGCAGCGCGATGAGGTTGCCGATGGTCATCGACAGAGCGGCGAGGATCCAGATGGCGGGCCCCCAGATGTCGCGCAGCCCGGAGAAGGCCAGGTAACACATCGTGAGCAGACCGACGAAACCTGCGGCCTTGGAGCCGACTGACAAGTAGGCGGCGACAGGGGTCGGCGCACCCTCGTAGGTGTCCGGCGCCCAGAAGTGGAAGGGAACAGCTGCCACCTTGAAGCCGAAGCCGCCCAGAACGAACAGAACCGCGAGGATCATCACCGGCTCGTCGGATAGCCCGACCGAGGCAGCTGCGATGCCGGAGAACGTGACCTCTCCGGTCACCCCGTACACGAGCGACATCCCGAAGGCCAGGATGGCAGCCGACAGCACGCCGATGACGAAGTACTTGAGAGCGGCCTCGTTGGAGCGAGCATCGCCCTTGCGCCAACCCGCCAACAGGAACCCGGGTGCAGACACCAGTTCGAGTCCGATGAAGATGGTGATGAGATCCCGCGCCGACGCCATGACTACGGCGCCAAGGACGGAGCTCAGCAACAGGAAATAGAACTCGCCCTGGTAGTAGCGGTCCGACTCGACATAGGACACAGACAGCAGCAGCGCTATGAAGCCGGTGACGATGAAGAGGCCTTTGAGGACAAGGGCGAAGTCATCGACCACATACGAGTCGCCGAACATGAAGCGATCGTCGCTCTCCAGGAGAGCAAGGCTGAGCAAGGGCACGGCAGCTGCCACCAGGCCGGTCAGCCCGGCGACCGCGGTGTACCACTTGGGCACCGGCAACACGTCGAGCACCAGCACCACGACGAGCGTCCCTCCCAGGATCAGCTCGGGCGCCAGTGCGTGGTAGTCGATCATCCGCCGAAGGCCGTCCTAACCAGAGCCTCGACGGTGCCGTCGGTAGCTCCGAACACGATCTTGGGGAAGACGCCGATGGCCACGATGCCGACGAGCAGCGGTGCCCAGGCGAACCACTCATAGCGATCGACATCGTGAAACTCCTTGCCCGACCATTCGGCATTGGGCTCCCCGAGGTTCACCTTCTGCAGCATCCACAGCATGTAGCCGGCGGTGAGGATGGTGCCGATGGCGCCGATCACCATCGCGGTGCGGAAGACCCCGAGGCTGAGGCCGTCGAGGGGGTTGAACGATCCGAACAGAGCCATGAACTCACCCCAGAAGCCGGCAAGCCCTGGGAGCCCCAGCGACGCCATCGCCGTGAATCCGAGCATCCCGCCGAGGATGGGCATCAGCTTGAGGTTGCCCCCGAGCCTCGCCATCTCTCTGGTGTGGTAACGATGCTGCATCGAGCCTGCGAGGAAGAACAACATTCCCGTGATGACGCCGTGGGCCACCATGCCGATGACGGCGGCGTTGATGCCGACCTCGGTGAGGGTGGCGATGCCGAGCATCACGAAGCCCATGTGGCCAACAGACGAGAAGGCGATCAACCGCTTCATGTCGGTTTGGGCCAGGCACGCCAGCGAGCCGTAGATGATGGCGATCACCGCCAGGATGGCGATGGCCGGTGCCCAATTCTGCGCCTCTTCGGGAAGAATCGGCAGGCTGATACGGATGAACCCGTATGACCCGAGCTTCAGCAGGATGGCCGCCAGCAACACCGAACCCACCGTCGGAGCGGCGGTGTGAGCGTCCGGGAGCCACGTATGGAAGGGCCACATCGGAACCTTGACGGCGAAGCCGATGAACAGGGCGGCGAAGACCCAGAACCCAAAGCTTCCCGCGAAGACCCCGGCTCTGCCCATCTCGGACAACTCCACGATGTCGAACGATCCGCCTCTGGCGTTAAGGGCGATGAAGCCGAGGAGCATGAAGGCGGAGCCGAACAGCGTGAACAGGAAGAACTTGATGGCGGCGTAGAGCCTGGTCTCGACCTCTCGGTTGAAGACCGCCAGCTTGATCCGGGTCCGGTCGCCCCAGATGCCGATCATGAAGTACATCGGGAGCAGCACCAGCTCGAAGAAGATGAAGAACAACACCAGGTCGAGGGCAACGAACGTTCCTGCCATGCCCGTCGCCAGGAGGAGGATGAGCACCAGGAAGGCCTTGGGATTGTGGGGCTCGGGCCAGTGGTTCCACGAGTAGATGATCGCCAACACAGTGATCAGCGTCGACAGGATCAGCATGGGCAGGGAGATGCCGTCGACACCAACATGGAAGTTGGAGTTGATGGCCGAGATCCAGGACAGGTTGGTGTCGAGCTGGAAGCCGGAAACTCCGTAATCGAATCGGAAGCCGACGAGCACCGAAGCGGCGAACGAAGCGAGGGCGAACGCCAGCGCCGCCTGCTTCACGAGCTGTTCTTGGGCGCGAGGAATCAACATGACGACGGCGGCGCCGACAAGCGGCAAAAACACCGTGAGGCTGAGGCCCCAACCGCTATCGAACCATCCCATATCGCTTCCTCCTAGTTGAAGATCATGAATCCGGCGACGAGCAGCGCCATGCCCACGAAGAGGGCGGCGGCGTATTGCTGCACCTTGCCTGTTTGTGAATGACGCAGCGTCTCGCCGGCCTCCCCGGCCGAGAAGCCCGCTGCGTTGATACCGAAATCGAGTCCCCGCTGATCAAAGCCGTAGACGAAAGTGCCGAGACCCTTGACCATGATGCCGGCGGCGTTGACGATGCCGTCGAGGATCGCCTGGTTCGTCCAATTGACGAAGCGAGCGATCGGACCCTTGATCGGGTTGACCAACCCAACCGCGTACAGGTCGTCGATGTAGTACTTGTTGCGCAGCAGCCGATAGAGAACCGGCACTTCGAAGCTGTCACGCTCACGTTGGGTTGCCCTGTCCTTGGAGAAGAGAACCCAGCCGGCGTAGATACCCGCGAGGCCAACCGCCAACCCGATGGCGGCGATGCCGAAGTCGATGCCATCGGGGTGATACTCGAGAATGGCCTGTCCTCGAGTCGTAATCCACTCGGTGAAGCCGTCGTAGACACCGGGGACGTTGGCGAAGCCGGCAACCGCGGATAACACCGCGAGCCCGATGAGGGGTCGCGTCATGATGTTCGGCGACTCGTCGGGGTGGGCGCTTCCCTTGTACTCGCCCCAGAATGTGAGCAGCGTCGCCCTCGTCATATAGAAGGCGGTGATGAAGGCGCCGCCGACGGCAACGATGAGGGCGAGGGTCTCGCCCCCATGACTGAACTGAGCCAGGATCTCGTCCTTGGAGAAGAACCCGGACAGCGGGAAGATCCCCATCAGAGCAAGCGTGCCGACGATCCACGTCCAGTAGGTCTTGGGCATGAGCTTGCGCAGCCCGCCCATGTCGCTCATGTTGTTGGAGTGGACGCCGTGGATCACCGAGCCGGCGACAAGGAACAGCAGCCCCTTGAAGAAGGCGTGGGTGAAGAGGTGGAACATCCCTGCCGTGTAGGCGCCGGCGCCCATGGCTGCCGTCATGTAGCCGAGCTGGGACAACGTCGAATACGCCAACACCTTCTTGATGTCGTCCTGGACCATGGCGATGAGCCCCATGGCGAAGAGGGTGATGACGCCGACAGCGATGATCAGCGGCCTCACGTCTTCCGCCATGCCCTCGTAGAACGGGAACATCCGTCCCACCAGGTACACGCCGGCCGTGACCATGGTCGCGGCGTGCATCAGAGACGACACCGGAGTCGGGCCCGCCATGGCGTCCGGCAGCCAGACGTGGAAGGGGAACTGGGCGCTCTTGCCCATGGCCCCGATAAACAAGAGGATCCCACCGGCGACCGCTACATCGGCGAGGGCTGAGTCGCCGACTGCTGCGGCCTCGAGCACGTCGGTGAAGCGGAGGGAGCCGACGGTCGCCGCGATAACGATGACACCGATGATGAGGCCGACGTCGGCGACCTTGTTGACGAGGAACGCCTTCATGGCAGCGTTGGAGTTCTCCTTGTCCTCCCAGTAGTGGCCGATCAGGAGATAGGAGGCGACGCCGACGAGCTCCCACCCGACGATGAGCTGCAGCATGTTGGGGGCAGAGACCAGCACCAGCATCGCTCCGGCGAAGAAGGTGAACGCGCCGAAGAAGAAGGTGTAGCGGATCTCCCCCTCCATGTACCCCTTGGCGTACGTGAAGACGGCGAAACCAACGACCCCAACGAGGGTGTAGAGCGTGATCGAGAGGCCGTCGACGACCCAACCCCACTCGATGGCGAAGGATCCCATGCGGGCGATCTCGAAAGACTGCTCGTAGACGATGCCGCTAGAGGCGTTGGCGATGAACAAGGCAACCCCGTACACCCCGACGTAGCCCATCGCCGCCCACGCCAGCTCCCAGCCCTTGCGGGGCAGGCGCTTCCCAACAAAGATGATGATCGCTGCCGCCACCAGAGGAACGACGACGAGCGTCCAGGCGCCGGCCGCCAGCCATCCGCCGTCGCTGTGCTCGGCAACGTGAGCCTCTTCCGCGGCAACAAGAGCGTTGAGGGCGTGAATCACGGCCGCCCGCTCTCAAGAAGACGGGCACTTCCCGTTTCCTCCCCCGCAGGGGAAGGTGCCGAAGAGCCCGCAGGGCTCGGAGGCGGAGGGGGCTTCCTGTCTTCGGCCCGGGTCCGGTTCACAATCGAGAACTGCTGCGAGGAAGCCCCCCTCCCGGCTTCGCCGGACTCCCCCCTACGAGGGGAGAAACCACACGGCAAGCCAAGACCCGAGTCGGGGCCCACAGCCCAAAGCCCAAAGGTCAAAGCTCCGTTCACCATTTCATCAGGTCCAGTTCGTCGACGTTGGCCGTGCTGCGGTTACGGAAGACGAGAAGCACGATGGCAAGGCCGATGCCGACCTCAGCTGCTCCGACTGCGATTACGAAGAGGGCGAAGATCTGGCCGGAGGCCAGGCGGTCCTGCCAGAAGGCGCCGAAGGCAACGAGGTTGACGGCGACGGCAGACAGCATCAGCTCAACGGCCAACAACACCATGATGGCGTTGCGTCTTACGAGAACGCCGTAGATGCCGATCGAGAACAGGGCAGAGGCCAGGAGCGAGAACTGAACGACGGTCATGCCGCCTCCACCTCCTCCGGTTCGGGATCTCGCCTCGCCAGCACGATGCCGCCGATAAGGGCAGCCAGCAGCAAGAACGACACCACCTCGAACGGGATGACGAATCGCTCGAATATCGAAGTGCCAAGGTCGCTGCTTCGAACGATCCCCTCGTTGACCTCAATGTCCTCGAAGTACGCAAGCACCGAGCCCGCCATGAGACCGAATATGGCGAGGGCAATGAGGGCGGCCGGCCAGCGCCGCTCATGGTCGAGGGCGGTGTCATAGCCAAGAGGTGCCCGCGTGATCATGATGCCGAAGAGGAACAGCACCACGACAGCACCGATGGAGACGAGAACGACAGTCCAGGCGACGAACTCGGCGCCGAGCAGGAGGAAGATGCCGGCAGAGCCGGCAAGGGTGGCAACAAGGAACAGCACGGCGTGGACGACATTGCGTGAGGTAACGACACGCAACGCACCAGCGATCATGACCACAGCGAGCACTGCGAACACCCAGTTGCCCGGTTCACCAGCCCAGTCGCCGAACGTCATGAGCCCTCCAACGAAGGGGCGTCGGGAACGGTGTCGAGCCACTCCGTGAGCCGCTCAATCGGGTGGAGCATGTCGGCGATCTTGGCCTCTGAGTACTCGTAGTCGGGACTCCAGAACAGGGCGTCGAACGGGCAGACCTCAACACAGATGCCGCAGTACATGCACAAGGCGTAGTCGATGTCGAAACGATCCAGTGTTGCCCTCGTCCGCACCCGACCGCCTTCCTTGGAAGGTGGCTGCTCCTCCTTGTGTCCTTCGATATAGATGCACCAGTCGGGGCACTCTCTGGCGCACAACATGCACACCGTGCAAGCCTCGGTGTCCAGAGCGATGACGCCGCGAGCCCGCGGCACCGGGATCTCCTTCTCGCGGGGGTAGTTGATCGTGACCGGCTTGCGGAACAAGGTCTTGAGGGTGATCCACATCCCCTTGCCGAGACCCTTGAAGGGCAGGCTCATCAGAACACCACCTTGAAGACGGCCGTGACCGCGATGTTGAGGAGTGCCGCCGGGATGAGCCACCGCCAGGCCAGCGACTGCAGCTGGTCCTCGCGCAGGCGGGGGAAGGTCCATCGCATCCAGATGAACAAGAAGATCAACGCGCCCATCTTCGCCGCCAACACCAGCGGGCCGAGGTATTGCAGCGTGTCGGCAGAGACGCCGGGAATCCAGAAACCGCCGAGGAACAACGTCGAGGCGATGGCGGCGAGCGCGATCATTCCGGCGTACTCGCCAAGGAAGAACGCCGCGAAGCGGAATCCGGAGTACTCGGTCATGTAGCCGGACACCAGCTCAGACTCGGCTATCGGCATGTCGAACGGCGTTCGCGACAACTCGGCAAGCGACGCCGTTATGAAGATGACAAAGCCGATCAGTTGGCCACCGAGCACATAAGGAAGGGCGATGTCGACACTGCCAATGGTCCACACGGTGTGCGTCTGTGCTTCGACGATTCCGCCGAGTGACATAGTGCCCGCCTGGATGGCAACGCCGACTGCCGCCAACACGAGAGGCAACTCGTATGCGATCAACTGGCCGGCCGCTCGCAAGCCACCCATCAACGAGTACTTGTTGGCCGAGGACCACCCGGCCATCAGCACCCCGATCGTCGAGATCGAGGAAACGGCCAGCAGGTAGAACAGACCGAGGTCGAGGTCGCGCACGCTGAGATCTGGACCCCACGGGATGATCACGAAAGTGGCAACGGTCCCGCCGAGGACAACATAGGGGGCCGCCTTGTAGACGAAGGGGTCGGCGTCGTCCGGCATGAGGTCTTCCTTCTGGAAGAACTTCACGCCGTCGGCGATGGGCTGTGCCCAGCCGAAACGACCGCCGGCGAAGTAGGGCCCTATCCGGCTCTGCATGTGCGCGGAGATCTTGAGCTCGCCGAAGATGGCTACTAAGGCGGCTCCCGAGATGACTGCCGCGATGAGGCCCATCTTGATGACGAGAAGCAGCCAGAAGTTGATTTCCAGCGCCAGGATCATCGAACGTTCCAGTGCTGCGGCATAGCCCCCCTCCCCGGCCTACGGCCGGGACTCCCCCCAAGAGCGGGAGACACAATGGAGGCAAGCTGGACGAACATCATCGGTCGACGTCTCCGAGCACGAAGTCCAGGGAGCCGAGGATGGCGATGATGTCGGGTATGAGGATGCCCTTGAGGATCCACTGCAGGATCGACAGATTGGAGAACGAGGCGGTGCGGATCTTGACCCGATAGGGAATCCGTCCACCCTCCGACACCACGAAGTAGCCCATCTCCCCCTTGGGATTCTCGGCTCGAACATATGTCTGGCCCTGTGGCACCTTGATGATGCGCGGCACCTTGGCCTGGAGATCGCCGGAGGGAATGTCGTCGATGGCCTGGGTGATGATGCGGGCGGCCTGGCGGATCTCCTCGAGCCGCACCTGATAGCGGTCCCAGCAGTCGCCGTTCTCGCCCACCGCGACGTCGAAGTCGAAGCGGTCATATGGCAGATAGTCGTCGACCTTGCGGATGTCGAAGGCAACGCCGGAGGCCCGCAGGTTGGGGCCGCTGACGCCATATGACTTGGCGATATCGACCGGGATCACGCCGACGCCCTTGGTGCGGGCCTGGAAGATCTCGTTTCCGGACACCAGCCCATCGAGGTCGTCGCACACCGACACGACGCGCTCCATCGCCACCTTGGTCTCGTCGAGAAAGCCGGCCGGCAGGTCCTGGCTGACCTTCTTGGTCGTTGCGCCGGCGCCGGCCGCAGGCTTGACACCGCCGATGCGGTTGAAGTTGGGGTGGAAGCGGCCGCCGGTGACGCTCTCCAGCAGGTCCAGGATCCGTTCCCGCTCGCGCAGCGCGTGCATCAGTGGCGTTGCCGCTCCGATCTCGAGCGGGTACGAGGAAGCGAAGATGAGGTGGCTCGAGATACGGGCCATCTCGGTGAGGATGAGCCGGATGTACTGCGCCCGCGGCGGTGCCTCGACGCCCATGAGGCGTTCGGCCGCGACCATGAAGGGGATCTCGTTGGCGAACCCCGACACCCAGTCGATGCGGTTGACGAGTGCCGTGATCTGCGGATAGGTCCGCACCTCTGTCAGCTTCTCGTAGCCGCGGTGCATGTAGCCGATGACCGGCTCGACCTCGCTCACCCTCTCGCCGTCGACCTTGGCGACGAGCCGCAGCACACCGTGGGTGGACGGGTGCTGGGGGCCGATGTTCAGCGTCATCTCGGCCGTCTCCAACTCGACGGAGACGGCAGCCTCGGAAAGATGCATCATGACTTCGGGAGGAGTTGTCATTCCGAGGCCCCGTCGTCGTTCTCCGCCGCGGCTTCCGCCGGGGGCGCCTCAGGGTTCTCGGTCGAGGGCATGTCCTCGACGTCGACCTTCCCCGGCCACGGCTTCACCTCACGGCTCAGCAGCGGAAAGGACTTCAACAGCGGATGGCCCTCGAACTCGCTGGGGAGATACAGCTTGACGGGGTTGGGGTGGCCGGCGAAGTCGATGCCGAACATCTCGGCAGTCTCCCGCTCATGCCACTCGGCCCCGCCGAAGAGGGGAGTCAACGATGGCAGCGAGGCATCGTCCTTGGCGAGGTCGACCGAGAAGATGACCTTGCGTGAATCCGTGAGCGTCGACAGCATGCACAACACTTCGAACCGCTCCTCGACGGCGTCGGGCTCGGCGACTCCTTCACCAAGCGTTGTCTCCTTGGTCCAATCGATGGCGCTCAGCCAGTTGAAGAAGTCGAGGCCTGCCTCGTCTCTGGCTGCAGTGATGGCGGCAGACCAGTTGCCTCTTTCAACAGCGACCTTGGCCGTTCCGAATTCGGCCTGGGCGACGGTGCCTCCGACCGCGGCAGCCACAGCAGCCGCCAGTTCAGCCGTGTCGTCAGCGCTGGATGCCGCGTCAGCAGGTGGCGAGGTGGTCTCAGACGGGCTGTCGGTCACGTTCGTTCCACTTCTCGCGCACGTCTTCCTTGGCGATCTGCTGCTGAAGCATGACGATCCCCTCCATCAGCGCCTCCGGGCGGGGCGGGCACCCCGGTATGTAGACATCGACGGGGAGGATCTGATCGACGCCTTTGGTGACGGAATACGAGTCCCAGTAGGGACCGCCGCAGTTCGAACACGACCCCATAGAGATGACGTATTTGGGTTCGGGCATCTGGTCGTAGAGCCGCTTGATGGCGGGGGCCATCTTGTCGGTGACGGTGCCGGCGATGATCATTAGATCCGCCTGGCGAGGCGATGCCGGCAACGGGATGATGCCGAAGCGCATGAAGTCGTAGCGAGGGCCAGACGCAGCCATCATCTCGATGGCGCAGCACGCCAGGCCGAATTGGAACATCCACAGTGAGTACTTACGCGACCAGTTGAGCAGCCACGACAGTGGCTTCGGCGCTCCGAACTTCTCGATCACTCCCATCGCAGCACCTTCTTGCGGATGGCATAGACCAGGCCGAGCACGAGGACGACGATGAAGATCAGCATCTCAACGAGCACGAAACCGCCCATACCGGCGTCCGCGAAGTCTTCGAGCTGGATGGCCCAGGGGAAGATGAATACGGCCTCAACGTCGAAGATCAGGAACAGGAGGGCAAAGATGTAGTAGCGGACGTGGGATTGGCTCCAGCCACTCCCAACTGGGTCGATCCCGCACTCGTAGATCTTGGACTTCTCTGCGTTCGGCTTGTTCGGCCGGATGAGCGCCGCGGCGCCAAGAGCGACTCCAATGAGAGCTACGCCAAGCCCGATGAACGCGGCGACGGTTATGTAGTCCTCGAAGTACTGATCCACCCGTGTCCCTCAGAGAAAATCTCGCTCGATTATAAGAGTGGGGGGTGGTAGCGCCCGCCGACCGTTGCTCCCCCTCCCAGCCACGGGACGGGGGCGAGGAAGAGCCCGCTCCCTACCCTCCCGGCCATGATCCCTCCCGATTATGGCGGCGGCTCGATCGTCAACTTGATGGCCAGCATCGAGCATCTCCTCACCGGGAGTTCCCAGTCGGCCCTTCTCACTTATGACCTGCTCCCGGAGGCATCGAGCTACGTTGTTGTGCTGTTCGATGGTCTCGGTGACGGCCAGCTCGACCATCAAGACGCCGCTTCGCTCGCCGAGTCTCGGGTGGGGACACTCGACACCACCTTTCCCGCAACGACGACAACCGCGCTGGCATCGTTCGCCACAGGGACAACACCTGTCGAACACGGCCTCCTCGGCTACGAGATGTGGCTCCCCGAAGTCGGCAGAGCGGTCAACACGATCCACTGGACGCCGGTTGGCGGCGGTCCGGTCGTCGACATCGACTTCGATGCCTTTCTCCCTGCGCCCAATCTGTGGGAGCGGCTGACCGCTGCCGGCCTCGAGCCCGTGACCGTTCAGCCGGCGGCATTCGCCGGAACTCCGATGTCACGAGTGCTCTACCGGGGCTGTCGCTACGAACCGGCAGACACATACGAAGTGTGGCTCGAGGCCGCGGCCTCGTTGGCCGCCGAGCCGGGTCGCTTGGTGTTCTCCTACTTCGGCGCCGTCGATGTCGCGGCCCATCTGAAGGGCCAGGACAGCGATGAATATGCAGGCGCCCTACGTCTGGCCGCCGCTATCTGGGAACGACTCGCGGCGCGCCTGCCCGACGGGGCCGCCCTCATCGGGACGGCTGACCACGGTCATGTAGACGCCACCGAAAGAGTGAAGCTCGGCGACGACCTGCAGCGCAAGGGGGAGGTCTATGGAGGTGGCCGTGTCATCTTCGCCAGGAACGACGTGTCCGAGATGGTCGAGGGGCTACCGGCAATCTGGGTGGACGGAGCAGAAGTCGCCACCTGGTTCGGTTCACGCCAGCCGCATCCACTCTTCGCCGAGCGAGCGCCTGCCGGCGCGATCATCGCCGACGATGGCGTCCGCCTCCTCCATCGAAACAGCGACGAGCGGCTCATCGGCGTGCACGGCAGCCTCTCCGAAGCCGAGCGGCTGGTGCCGCTACTGATCGACGTTCGCTGAGCTGCAGCCTCCGTCGGTCACGGAAGGTCCCGTGACATCCTCCCCTATCGGGCCACTCCCGGACGTGAGAGGCTTGTGTAGTGTCAGAGGGGAAAGGGAGTACCACAATGTTGCACATGATCGTCAACACTCACGACGCGGAAAGCTGCGCGTTCAGGAACGATGAACTCAAGGAGAAGATGACTGGAAGCTTCGGAGCAATGGCGGAGGCCGCAGCGGCGAAGGGGGCGACACTCCAGAATGCCTGGGCAAACATGGCGTCGCACACTGTGTTCGCGCTGATGGAAGCGCCCAACGGCCACGTGGTCGACGAAGTGCTCCGCGACACCGGCCTGGTCGGCCTCACGGTGAGTCGCGTCTACACCGTGAACACCATGGAAGTCGCCCTGGAGGCAGCCAGCGCCAGTTAGCAAGTCTGCAGGATCCGCAAGGAGTTCAGCCAGGCGGCCCGGCTTGGAACTCCGGGTCGGGGTCGGCGTGCCACCACTCCCGCAGCGATGAGCAGCGGCCGTCCTCGTCGAACGCCAGCAAGAAGACGCCATCGCTCATCGGTGTTCACGGCAGCCTCTCCGAAGCTGAGCGGCGGTTCCCGCTACTGATCGGCGATTGCTGAGCAGAAGTCCGTCTCGGACTTCAGGCGATCCAGACCACCAGGCCGATGAGGGAAAGGACCGTAATCCCGCCGGCTAGGGCTGGAAGAGCCCACCTCGAGGCGGACTCCTCGTGCCGCGTTGCCAGCGGCATCCAGATGCCGGCGGCAAGGATGCCACCCATCCACAGCAGGCTCGGTTCAAAGATCCAGAAGAGGGCAACCAAGACGATGGTCGCGGCCGCCGCCAGAACCAATCTGTTTGGACGTACCTGGGGCTGGCTCAGTCTCGTGTCACTCATGTCGTTCTCCGTGAGTTCAAGAACGGCCATCTTGCCCTCGATCGCTCGCCGCCAAGTAGGGCCGAAAGGCCCAACACCAGGGAGGTTGTCTTGGAAGCCGCCTAGGCGCGGAACGCTGGAGCGGGGTCGGCGTGCCACCACTCCCGCAACGAGGAGCAACGGCCCCCCTCGTCGAACGACAACAGAAAGACGCCCTCGAGGCGGGTGGGCTCATCGTTGGCGGTATTCCTGTATGAGGCGCCGAAGAGAGCAACCGGCGGGTCCACCGACACGATCTCGAAGCTGAACGAAACGTCCCCCTGGTGCTGCTCCATCATCCCCGCATAGGCGGCGATCGCATCGGTGCCCACCATGGGCTCGGCGAAGGGGCTTTCCGAATAGAGGGCATCATCGGTGAAGAGAGCGGCGAATCCTGGCCCGTCGTTGGTCTCCCAGGCTCGCCCGTAGGCCTCCAACCAGGAAGCCAGCATCCGAGCGGACGGATCGGACGAATTAGGGACCATCGACGTCTTCGGTATCGGAAGGGTCGGCTTCGGTCGCCTCCGATGGCGGTGGCTCGGCTTCGGTCTCCTCTGTCATCGGTGCCAGAGGAGCTTCCCAGTCATCGGGCACCTCGGGATGACGCGGCGCCGCCGACAACGGTGGCAGGTCGCCGCGATCCTCTTCCCGACGTGCATTCCAGCCTCCGACGAGCCAGCCACCGACCCCGCTGAACACCGCGAGGACGTAAAGGAAGACACCGACGAAGGGGATCAGCCACATGGCACCACGCCACACCACCGCCCCCGCGAAGAACGCGCCGAGAAGCCCCAGCCGACCCTTTGCCAAACGATCGACCGCCGCCGTCACAGAAGGGATCGGACCGACGAAAAGCGCGCCGAGCCACAGCCCGATAAGTGCTACGGCCAGCGGCAGCCCGACGAGAGTGATAGCGAGCGCGGCGGCAACGAACGGCGTAATCACCATCGCCGCCAGTCCGATGGCGAACGACCGCCACGGATTCCTCTCAATCGCCACCGTGGCTCGAGGAAGCGTCCGGCGCATGAGCCAGAACAAGACAACACCGGTCACCAGGAAGGCGAGCAAGCTGAGAATCCCGACCAGGGATTGGATGGCCCGTATCTGAATGGGATAGCGAACTCGCTGGCGAACGACCTGACCCCCGAAGTCGGCGCCGCCCGAGATGCTGCCGGTGCTATTGGATTTGTAGACGAGATCACCACCAACGGTCGCCGCAGCGCCGACCCGCACCCCGTTCACGGTCACGTCGATGTTGCGCGTCACGTCGCCGTTGAGGTCGAACGAGTAGATCTGGCCGCGGACATCGCGACCGACGCTCGCCGAGAGATCGACCGAGTACGAAGAAGTCAAGACGTCGCGACCGACTTCGCCACCGAAGTTCCCCGAGAACGTTGCCACGACCAGGTCATCGCCAATGACCCCGTCCGTTGATATGGATTGGGCGGCAAGGCGCACCGAACCGCCGACCTCTCCGCCGATTCGAGCCTTCCCCCACACCACGCCGAGCACGTCACCTGTCACCTCGCCGGTGATTATCAGCTCTTCGGTGACGACGATCAGGTCTCCCTCGATGGTGCCTTCGACGATCACCTTCCCGGCAGCGGCGTAGTAGTCCTCTGTTTCGATCTGGGTACCGGTGACGATGACAGTGCCGCCGCCGGCGAGGGTCGGCAGCCCCGGCAGCGGCAACAGAACGACCCCGAAGAGGGCTAGACCGCCCCAGAAGTAGCGACGCTTCACTACAGCGGCAGGGCTTCGCGAGCGAAGTTGAGCAACGGCCACGGAACGATGCCGGCAACCAGCGTCACGGCGGCGCACCACGCCAAGGACAACCGCTGCGGGCCGTCCGATCGCGCGGTGGTCGGCGTGATCTCGTCATGCATGTACATCAGGACAGGCCCGCGGAGAGAGAAGAAGAGGCCTGCAGAGGCTGCGATCAGCGAGACGATGACCA
>JAZFSG010000121.1:0-16844 GCA_036446035.1 Acidimicrobiia bacterium
GAGGTCGAGCTCATCGCTCCCATCGCCATGGATGAGGGCTTGCGCTTTGCCATCCGTGAGGGTGGACGCACTGTCGGCGCCGGTCGCGTGACGAAGATCCTCGAGTAGGAACAGAAAGCAGTACAGATGGCCGAAGAGCAGAAGATCCGGATCCGCCTCAAGGCGTACGACCACGAAGTGGTCGACGAATCCGCGCGTAAGATCGCTGAGACCGTCGTGCGGACCCAGGCCAAGATCAAGGGCCCGATTCCCCTGCCGACCAAGATCCATCGCTATTGCGTGATCCGCTCTCCGCACAAGGACAAGGACTCGCGGGAGCACTTCGAGATGCGGATTCACAAGCGCCTCATCGACATCCTCGAGCCGACCCCCAAGACAGTGGACTCGCTCATGCGACTGGACCTGCCCGCAGGGGTGGAAGTGGAGATCAAGCTGTGATCAAGGCGTTGATGGCAGAGAAGCTGGGGATGACCCAGATCTTCGTGGACGACCGGGCCATCCCGGTCACGGTGCTGCGCGCCGGTCCTTGCCATGTCAGTCAGGTCAAGACGATGGAGCGCGACGGCTACACCGCCGTGCAGATGTCGTTCGGTGAGATGAAGGCCAAGTCCGTATCGAACCCTGCTGCCGGTCACTTCGCCAAGGCCGGCGTTCCAGCCGCACGCCACGTAACCGAGATCCGCCTGGATGACATCTCCGAGGTCGAGGCCGGCCAGGAGATCACAGTCGGGCAGGTGTTCGAAGCCGGCATGACGGCAGATGTCACGGGGATAACCAAGGGCAAGGGTTTCTCGGGAGTGATGAAGCGCCACAACTTCAAAGGTCAGCTAGCCAGCCACGGCGTTCACCGAGTCCACCGCAAGGGTGGATCCATCGGCGCCGCCTCAACGCCCGGGCGCGTCTTCAAGGGAATGCCCATGGCGGGACGTCTGGGTAATGACCGCCAGACCGTGCTCAATCTCGAGGTTGTTGAGGTCGACCTCACCGAAGGCCTGATCATGCTCAAGGGGCCCGTTCCCGGCCGTGCCGGATCTGTCGTCATGTTGCGCCACGCTGTCAAGAAGCTTGACCAGGGCTTGCCGACTCCGCCCGTGGAGGAAGAGGTCGCCGAGGATGCCCCCGTACCGGCCGAAGAGGCCGAGATGGTTGAGGAGGCGGCTGAGACCGAGGTCGCTACAGAGGCTCCAGCCCCAGAGGCCAGCGAAGAGGAGCCTGAGCCGGCCCCTGAGGCCAGTAGCGAAGAGCCAGCCGAAGAGCCAGCTGCTGATGAGGAGCCACCTGATGGCTGAGAAGAAGCTGACCGCTCCTCTTTATGACGTCTCCGGTGCCACCAAGGGAACCGTCGATCTCGACGCCTCGATCTTCGGCATCGAGCCGAATACCGACGTTATGCACCAGGTGGTCACGGCCCAGCTCGGCGCCGCTCGCTCCGGTACTGCCAAGACCAAGACCCGATCCGAGGTCCGCGGCGGCGGTCGCAAGCCGTGGCGTCAGAAGGGTTTGGGCAGGGCGCGGCACGGGTCGATTCGCTCTCCCCAGTGGCGTGGTGGCGGCGTCACCTTTGGCCCAACGCCACGCAGCTACGCCGAGAGGACACCAAAGAAGATGAAGCGTTTGGCGCTTCGCAGCTCATTGTCCGCACGGGCAGCGGAGGACCAGGTGAGGGTCATCGAAGATTTCGATTGGGCGGAGCCCAAGACCAAGGCGGCGCGTGCGCTGTTGAGAGCCGTCGACTGTGGGGCGAAAGCCCTGGTCGTGCTCGGTCAAAGTGACGCCGTGGCGGCCAAGTCCTTCCGGAACCTTCCCACGGTCAACGTGCTTCAGTCCGGCCAGCTCAATACGTACGACGTGCTGTGGGCGGACACCGTTGTATTCGACAAGGGCGCACTCGAGGCGCTGAGCGGCACCGCCTACGAAGTGACGAAGAGCGACTTCGTCAAAGAGGGGGATGAGGAAGAATGAAGACCAAAGACCCGCGCGACATCATCTTTGCACCTGTTGTGTCTGAGAAGTCCTACGACCTCATCGAGGACGCCAATACCTACACCTTCCTCGTCGATCCTCGTTCCAACAAGACAGAGATCAAGCAGGCCATCGCTGAGATCTTCGATGTGAAAGTTGTCAACGTCAACGTTCAGACCCGCAAGGGCAAGGTCAAGAGAACTGGCTGGGTCACCGGCACCCGCAAGAGCGTCAAGAGGGCGCTGGTCAAGTTGGCCACGGGCGACTCAATCGACATTTTCGGAGTGTGAGGTAGATGCCCGTACGCAAGCGCAAGCCGACGTCTCCGGGCCGCCGCTTCCAAACGGTGGCCGACTTCAGCGAGATCACGAAGGCAAAGCCCGAGAAGTCGCTGACGAGCGGTAAGACGCGATCGAGCGGCCGCAATAACCACGGGCGCATCACATCTCGCCATCGAGGTGGTGGGCACAAGCGCCTCTATCGCGAGATCGATTTCCGTCGTAACAAGGACGGGATCCCGGCAAAGGTGGCGAGCATCGAGTACGACCCCAATCGGAACTCCCGCATCGCCCTCCTCAACTATGCCGACGGTGAGAAGCGCTACATCATCGCACCCCTCGGGGTGAAGGTCGGCGACCAGCTGATGTCCGGCTCGTCTTCGGATATCCGTCCGGGGAATGCCCTACCCCTTCGCAACATTCCTGCGGGCACGATGGTGCACGGAGTTGAGCTGCGCCCCGGCGGCGGAGCCAAGATGGGCCGCTCTGCCGGCACCGCCATTCAGCTCATGTCGAAAGAGAGCGGCAATGCACTGTTGCGTCTGCCGTCGGGTGAGATGCGGATGGTCGCCCTCGACTGTCGGGCGACGATCGGCCAGGTCGGCAATCCCGAGGCAGAGCTCATCAAGGTGGGCAAGGCCGGCCGAAGTCGCTGGCAGGGCAAGCGCCCGCAGAGCCGCGGCGTCGCCATGAACCCCGTCGATCACCCACTTGGTGGCGGCGAGGGCAAGAGCTCAGGCGGTCGCCACCCCGTCAGTCCATGGGGCAAACCCGAGGGCCGGACCCGCCGCAAGAACAAGGCGAGCGACAAGATGATCGTCCGTCGCCGCACCAAGAAAGGCAGGTAGTCATGGGCCGCAGCCTCAAGAAGGGTCCGTTCGTGGACGAGCACCTGCTCAAGAAGGTCGACGCTGCCCAGAAATCTGGAGACAAGCGAGTCATCAAGACCTGGAGTCGGCGCTCGACCGTAATCCCAGAGATGGTTGGGTTGACGCTCGCCGTGCACGACGGTCGCAAGCACGTCCCGATCTACATCACCGAGTCCATGGTTGGGCACAAGCTGGGCGAATTCGCAGGGACCCGCACATTCCGCGGCCATGCCGGCGGGGAAAGGGCTGCACGCAGGACATGAACGTTCACGCCAAAGCTCGCTTCGTTCGCCAGTCGCCATCCAAGGTTCGCCAGGTGCTCGACCTCGTACGAGGTCGTCACGTGCCTGAGGCCCTGACGGTGCTCGACTTCGCCAACCGGCGCGCCGCCGATCCGGTGCGGAAACTGCTCGAGTCTGCTGTCGCCAACGCTGAGCACAATTTCGCACTCAGCGCCAGCGAGCTAACCGTCCAGAGAGCCTTCGCCGACGAGGGCCCGACCCTCAAGCGCTTTCGCCCCCGCGCTCGTGGTCGCGCCGGATCGATTCATAAGCAGACCAGTCATATAACGATCGTGCTTAGCGATGGGCGAGAAGCCATCGAGCCAGGAGAGGATGCCTGATGGGCCAGAAGATCCACCCCTACGGGATGCGCCTCGGCATCGTCACGGACTGGAAGTCCCGTTGGTACAGCGAAAAGGACTACGCCGACAACGTGGTCTCGGATGCCCACGTTCGTGACTTCCTGAACGGCGAACTGGAGCGGGGAGCTATCAGCCGCGTCGATATCGAGCGGATCGGTGACAAGAAGATCCAGATCGACGTGCACACCGCCCGACCCGGAGTTGTCATCGGGCGAAGTGGCACCGAGGCCGAGCGACTGCGCACGGCTCTCGAGAACATCACTGATCGCCAGGTCAAGTTCAACGTCATCGAGGTGAAGAACGCCGAGACAGACGCTCAGTTGCTGGCGAGGGGCATCGCAGATCAGTTGCAGGGGCGGGTTTCGTTCCGGCGAGCCATGAAGCGTGCCATTCAGACAGCCATGAAGGCCGGCGCTCAAGGCGTACGCGTGCAGTGCTCGGGCCGTCTCGGCGGTTCCGACATGGGCCGACGAGAGTGGTATCGCGAGGGCAGGGTGCCCCTGCACACTCTTCGCGCAGATGTCGACTACGGCGCTGCCACGGCTCGCACGACCGTCGGCGCCATCGGGGTCAAGGTTTGGGTCTACAAGGGCGACGTGCTGCCATCGCTGGCCGCAACCCGCGAGAAGATCGCCGCCGAAGCCGCACTTGCTACCGGTGGACCTTCGGGACGCACCTTGCCTGCCAAGGCCCGGGTTGAAGCCAAAGCGGGGGAGACGCCTGGGAAGCGCCTCATCGAGGCTGGTGGCGGCAAGCGGCTAATTGAGGCCGGCGGCGGTAAGCGCCTGGTCGAGGCCGGAGGCGGCCGCAGGATGACCGCTGGTGAAGCCAAGAGCGAGTTCGTTGCGGCTCGGGAGGAGATGACGGCAGAGGAGAAGGCTGCGGCTGATCAGAAGGCGGCGGAGGCCACCGACGCTTCCGACGCGGTCACCCCAGAAAACGAAGCCAGCACAGAGACGGCGACCGCCGCTGAGCCTGAAGCCGCAGAGCCCGAAGCCCCGAAGACCGAGGCAGCCGCGACGACTGAAGCAGCCACAGAGACCACTGAAGCAGCCACGACGGACGCCGACGACGCTGGAAGTGAGAGTTAGCCCGCCATGTTGATGCCGAAGCGCACCAAGTATCGCCGTGTTCATCGCGGACGCCGCAAGGGATATGCCAAGGGTGGCACCCGCGTGTCCTTCGGCGACTATGGCCTGCAGTCGATTGAGCCTGGATGGATCACTGCCCGCCAGATAGAGGCCGCTCGTGTCGCCATGACCCGCCACATCAAGCGTGACGGCAAGGTGTGGATCAACATCTTCCCCGACAAACCCGTCACCGAGAAGCCGGCCGAGACCCGAATGGGCTCCGGCAAGGGCACTCCGGAGTACTGGGTCGCCGTTGTCAAGCCTGGCCGCGTGATGTTCGAGATGTCAGGCGTCACCGAAGATCTGGCCCGAGAGGCGCTGCGCCTGGCAGCCAACAAGCTCCCGGTCCAGACGAAGTTCGTTGCCAGGGAGGAAGCATGAAAGCTGCCGAGCTCACAGGCTTGCGATATCGCGAACTCGAGGATCGCCTGGCGGAGACGAAGGAGGAGTACTTCAACCTTCGCTTCCAGATGGCGACCAATCAGCTCGACAACACTGCGAGGCTGCGAGATCTACGTCGCGACATCGCTCGTATCAACACCGTGATGCGAGCACAAGAGATCGATGCCTTCTACCGCGAAGCGAAGGATGAGGGATGACTGACCGAGCCAAACGCAAAGAACGAACCGGGGTCGTGACTTCCGACGCCCGCGACAAGACGATCACGATTCAGGTGACGGCGTCGAAGAAGCATCCCCGTTACGACAAGGTCGTGCCGTCGCGGACCCGTCTCCATGTTCATGACGAGAACAACGATGCCAAGCGGGGCGACCTTGTTCGGGTCGCTGAGACGCGACCGCTGTCGAAATCCAAGAAGTGGCGGCTCGTCGAAGTAGTGGAGCGTGCCAGATGATCCAACAGGAGAGCCGGCTCAAGGTGGCCGACAACTCGGGAGCCCGCGAGGTGCTGTGCATCAACGTGCTCGGAGGGTCTGGCCGCCGCTACGCCTACGTTGGAGACGTCATCGTCGCTGCCGTCAAGGACGCCGTGCCCGGCGGCGCCGTCAAGAAGGGCGAGGTTGTCAGGGCCGTCGTCGTCAGGACCCGCAAGGAGAGCCGTCGAGTCGACGGCAGCTATATCCGTTTCGATGACAACGCCTGCGTCATCATCAACGATCAGCAGCAGCCACGAGGAACCCGCATCTTCGGGCCTGTCGGCCGTGAGCTCCGGGAGAAGAAGTTCATGCGCATCGTCTCGCTGGCGCCGGAGGTTTTGTGATGCGTGTCAAGACCGGAGACAACGTGATGGTCATCGCCGGCAAGGACGCCGGCAAGGAAGGCCGTGTCGCCCGCGTTCTGAACAAGAAGGGCAAGATCATCGTCGAGGGAGTGAACACCGCGAAGCGTCACCAGGCCCCTTCCGGCCAGACGATGCAGGGTGGGATCATCGACAAGGACATGCCGATCGATGCGTCCAACGTCATGTTGGTGTGCGAGACAGACGGGCCGGTGCGGTCCCGCGCTGAGATCGATGCCGATGGTGTCAAGCGGCGAGTGTGCGTTAAGTGTGGAGCAGACCTATGAGTGACATGCCCCGTCTGAAGAAGCAGTACCACGACGAGATCCGTGACAAGCTGCGTACCGAGCTCGGTCTCACCAACGACATGTTGATCCCGCGACTCGAAAAGGTCGTTGTCAACATGGGCGTTGGCGATGCGGTCGCTGATGCCAAGCTGGTAGACGCCGCTGTGGTCGACCTTGCCACCATCACCGGCCAGAAGCCAAAGGTCAACCGAGCTCGCAAGTCCATCGCCAACTTCAAGCTGCGAGAAGGAATGCCAATCGGCGCCTCCGTTACAATGCGGGGCGACCGGATGTGGGAGTTCTTCGATCGTCTGGTCGCAATCGCCATTCCCCGTGTGCGTGACTTCCGCGGTCTCAACCCGAAGTCCTTCGACGGGCGTGGCAACTACACCTTTGGGGTAACGGAGCAGTTGATCTTCCCCGAGGTTGACTTCGACTCGGTAGTGAAGGTGCGCGGCATGGACATCACGATTTGCACAACGGCGAACGACGACGAAGGAGGAAGGGCGCTGCTTACGGCGTTTGGATTCCCCTTCCGTCGACAGGAAGCAGGGGTCTGACATGGCCAAGAAGTCACTGATCGCCAAGGCCAACCGCAAGCCCAAGTACGCAGTGCGGGCCTACAACCGCTGCCGGCGTTGTGGCCGCCCCCGCGCCTACATGCGAAAGTTCGGTATGTGCCGTCTCTGCATGCGCCAGCTTGCCCATCGTGGCGAACTGCCGGGTGTCCGAAAGGCTTCGTGGTAATCATGATGACCGACCCCATCGCCGACATGCTCACCCGCATCCGCAACGCTGTCGCGGTCGTCAAGCCCGAGGTCACCATGCCGAGCTCGAAGATGCGAGTCAGCCTCGCCAAGATCCTCGCCGACGAGGGCTACCTCGACGGCTATGAGGTGATCGAGGACGGCAACCATTCCGCCCTCAAGGTCAATCTGCGTTACACGCCGGAGCGAGCAACCGTCATCCAGGGCCTACGCCGGATCTCGACTCCTGGCGGTCGCGTCTATCGCTCGTCGACCGAGCTACCGCGCGTGCAGGGCGGACTGGGTGTTGCCATCGTTTCGACCTCCAAGGGTCTCATGGCGGATCGCGATGCTCGTCGCGAGGGCATCGGCGGAGAGATCATCTGTGAGGTGTGGTAATGAGTCGAGTCGGGGATGCCCCGATCACCGTTCCTAGCGGCGTCGAGCTCAAGCTCGATGGCCTCGACCTGGCCGTCAAGGGATCCAAAGGGACCCTGGAGTGGACGCTACCCGAGGTGATCGGCCTCGAAGTCGCTGACGGCGAGGCCAGGGTCACCCGCGCCGACGACGAGCGCGAGTCCAAGGCTCTTCACGGCCTCTCGAGAGCCTTGATCAACAACATGGTCATCGGTGTCAGCGAGGGCTACACCAAGGAGCTGGAGCTCGTAGGCGTTGGCTATCGAGCTGCAGCAAAGGGGAAGGGCCTCGAGCTTCAGGTTGGATTCTCCCATTCGGTCTCTGTGGACGCCCCGGATGGTGTCACCTTCGAAGTGCCCGAGCCCACCAAGATCATCGTCAGCGGCATCGATAAGCAGGCAGTTGGGCAGATGGCCGCCGTCATTCGCAAGGTCCGACCCCCCGAGCCATACAAGGGCAAGGGCATCCGTTACGTCGGCGAGCATGTTCGTCGCAAGGCAGGAAAGGCAGGGCTCGTCGCCTTATGAGAGGTAGTAGAGCTGACGCTCGTAAGCGCCGTCACCTCCGGGTCCGCAAGACGCTGCAGGGGACGGTCGACAGGCCGCGCCTCGCAGTGTTCCGGTCTAACCGCTACATCTACGCCCAGGTCATCGACGACGTGGCGGGCTCCACTCTTGCCGCCGCTTCTTCGCAAGAGCCCGACATGCGTAGCCGCACGCTCACCGTCGACACCGCAGGCGAGGTCGGGAAGCTGGTGGCGTCACGGGCCAAGGAGGCTGGGGTCTCGGCCGTCGTCTTCGACCGCGGGGGATTCGCATATCACGGCCGGATCAAGGCCCTTGCCGACGCTGCCCGCGAGGGCGGACTGGAGTTCTGATGGATAGAAGGCGTCGCGACAACAGGGATTCCGAAGGGCCGCAGTTCGACGAGCGCGTCATCGCTATCAACCGTGTCGCCAAAGTGGTCAAGGGTGGCCGCCGCTTCAGCTTCACTGCTCTGGTCGCCGTCGGCGACAACAAGGGCCGGGTTGGCATCGGCTACGGCAAGGCCAAAGAGGTCCCGACAGCGATCCAAAAGGGGATCGAGACTGCGCGCAAGGAGATGAAGCCTGTTCCCATGTCCGGGAGCACCATCATCCACCAGATTGTCGGCAAGCAGAACGCCTCCAAGGTTCTGTTGAAACCGGCGGCGCCCGGTACGGGTGTCATCGCCGGCGGTGCCGTCAGGCAGATACTCGAGGCGGCAGGCATCAAGGACGTCCTCGCCAAGTCGCTCGGTTCGCCGACCCACGTCAACGTCGCCAAGGCGACCATGAACGCTCTCATGGGCCAGCGTCGCCCAGATGTCGTGGCTGCGGGTCGCGGCAAGACATCCGAGGAAGTAACGCCGCCGCCGCTTCTGGCCGGTTACCGCTCGGCAGAGATTGCCCGCACCAAGGTGGGCGAGTGACATGGCGAATCTGAGGATCACCTTGCTGCACAGCACCATTGGCCAGAAGCCGAAGACGAGAGCAACAGTGCGCAGCCTCGGCCTGCGCAAGATCCGTCAATCCACGGTGCGGCCGGACACGCCAGATGTCCGCGGCATGATCAATCGTGTAGCGCACCTCGTCGAAGTCGAGGAGACGAAGTGAAGCTCCACCACCTCCGTCCTGCTGCCGGATCCAAGCAAACCAAGCGTCGCGTCGGTCGCGGCGAGGCCGGCCGACGTGGCAAGACAGCCGGTCGCGGAACCAAGGGTCAAAAGGCCCGCGGCAGCGTCCCTGCCCATTTCGAGGGTGGACAGATGCCCCTCTATCGCCGGACGCGCAAGCTCCGGGGGTTCCGCAACCCCAACAAGGAATACTTCGCCTTGGTGAATGTCGAGCGCCTCGCTGACTTTCCAGCGAACTCCACCGTGACGCCTGAGGAGCTCAAGACGCGCGGCATGGTCAAGAAGCGTGGTCGGGTCAAGGTTCTCGGTGAGGGTGAACTCGACAGAGCCCTCACGGTGAAGGCCCACGCCTTCAGCCTGGGCGCCGTCGAGAAGATCAAGGCAGCCGGTGGCACGACAGAGGTAATCGAGTGACTAGCTCCGGCTCGACGGTAGTCTCGCAACGCCTTCTCTCGGAGCACGCCTAGATGCTTTCCGTCTATCGGAACATGTTCCGGATCAAGGACCTCCGGTCCAAGATCCTCTTCACGCTTCTCATCTTTGCCGTGTACAGGCTCGGCGCCGCCATCCCCGTCCCCGGAGTTGATTTGGCGGCTGTTGAGGCTGCTGCGGCCGAGAGCGAGGCGTCCGGCATCGTTGGCTTGCTCAACCTCTTCTCGGGCGGCGCACTCGAGCAGCTGTCCGTGCTGGCGCTTGGGATCATGCCGTACATCACTTCGTCGATCATCATGCAGCTGCTAACGGTCGTCATCCCTCGGCTACAGAAGCTGCAGGACGAGGGAGAAACCGGGCGCAAGGTCATCACCCAGTGGACCCGCTACGGCACCGTCGTCCTGGCCGTGCTGCAGTCGGCGGGTCTGACATGGATCTTCCATAACCCCGGCAATGCTGGGGGAGGGCACGGAGGCATCTCGTTCGGGCGGGACCTGATCCCCAACTACACCCCGGGCCGGGTTGCTCTGATCGTGCTCACGTTCACAGCAGGCACGGCGTTCGTCATGTGGCTGGGCGAGCTCATCACGCAACGCGGCGTTGGCAACGGCATGTCGCTGATCATCTTCATCAACATCATCAGCACCCTGCCGTCACAGCTCACCCTCATCCGTGAGGACCCCAATTCGACCAGCTTCCGCTTCACGGCCATCATCGCCCTGTTCCTGGCGCTGATAGTCGGCATCGTCTATATGGATCAAGGCCAACGGCGGATTCCTATCCAGTTCTCGAAACGGGTACGCGGGCGACGCGTCCTTGGCGGCCAGAGCACCTATATCCCGCTGAAGGTCAACACCGCAGGTGTCATCCCGGTTATCTTCGCCTCCTCGGTCCTGTTCTTCCCCGCCCTGGTGTCGACCTCGATCCCTTGGGAAGGGCTGCAACGCTGGGTCAACAACAACATCCTCAACACGACCAGTATGTGGTACATCATCATCTTCTTCCTGCTCATCGTGTTCTTCACCTACTTCTATACGGCGATCCAGTTCGATCCGGTACGTCAGGCAGAGCAGATCCAGCGCCAGGGTGGCTTCGTTCCCGGCATCCGCCCGGGCCGCCAGACAGCTGAGTACATCCAGGGAATCCTGTCGCGCATCACCCTCCCTGGCTCGTTATACCTGGCGACCGTCGCGGTCTTACCGTCGATACTCGCCGCCTTCTGGAATATGCAGATCGGCTTCAGCGGGATCTCGCTGCTCATCGTCGTCGGCGTTGCGCTCGAGACCATGAAGCAGATCGAGAGCCAGCTCATGATGCGAAACTACGAGGGCTTCCTAGCTTGATGGGCAGGCGGCTCCTCCTTGTCGGGCCTCCTGGAGCCGGCAAGGGAACCCAGGCGGAACGCTTGGCCAAAGCGCTGGGCATCCCACACATCTCAACAGGCGAGATGCTGCGTGACCACGTGGTGAGGGATACCACCCTCGGAGCAGAGGCCAAACGGATCATGGACACGGGTGCCCTCGTGCCCGACGAAGTGGTCGTGGCCATGGTCGCCGAGAGGCTGGCAGAGGATGACGCTCAATGCGGATACCTGCTCGACGGCTTCCCTCGCAACAATGCCCAGGCAGACGCCCTGGCCACGGCCGTCGGCGAAGAGGCCATCGAAACAGTGCTCTACCTGAGCGTCCCCGAGGACGAACTGGTGCAGCGTCTATTGGCACGAGGCCGCAGCGACGACACCGAAGACTCCATCCGAACCCGGCTTGCCGTGTATAGGGACGAGACCGAGCCGTTGATCGCCCGGTACCAGCAAGTAGGCACCCTGAAAGAGGTTGACGGCCTGGGAACCGTGGAAGACATCTCAGCGCGCGTCTTCGACATCCTGGCGTCGTGATCACCTACAAGCAGCCCGATGACTTCGCGGCGATGGAGGTCGCAGGTGCGGCCGTCGCCGAGGTGCTGGCCGAGGTGCGCAGCGCAGCCGTCCCGGGCGTGTCTCTGGTTGAGTTGGATCGAGTTGCCGCCACCATCATCCGCGACAGGGACTGCACGCCATCCTTCCTCGGATACCACGGGTTCCCCGCCTCGATCTGCGTTTCGCCCAACAGCTCGATCGTCCATGGCATCCCCGGCGACTATCGGATCGTCGATGGAGACATCCTGTCAATCGACGCCGGCGCCATCTACAAAGGATGGCACGGCGATGCTGCTGTTACTTTCGCGGTCGGGGAGATACCGGATGCAGTGGCGAAGCTGATCGCGACCACCGCCGAAGCCTTGGATGCCGGAATAGCCCAAGCCAGGCACGGCAGTCGTGTGGGTGACATCGGTGCCGCCGTAGCGGGGGTGGCCGCTCCCCATGGGTATGGCGTCGTTAGGGAGTACGTCGGCCACGGCATAGGCCAACAGATGCATGAGGAGCCGCAGATCCCTAACTACGGCGTTCCCGGAAGAGGCCTGAAGCTCAAGGCGGGGATGGCCGTCGCCATCGAGCCGATGTTCAATATGGGTGGGCCTGAGACCGCCGTTCTCGATGATGATTGGACCGTCGTAACTGCCGACGGGTCGCTCTCCGCCCACTTCGAGCACACCGTTGCCATCACCCCCAACGGGCCCAAGGTGCTGACGGCTTGAACAAAGGACCGGTTGGGCCAATCGGCAGGCGTTCACTACCATTCCCCCTCGGCCCAGGGGTGGGCCGTTCTTTTGCTTGGCCGCATTCGGTCACGCAGTCGAAATCCGTCGGACCTTGGTTGGTTCGACCTCGGAGAGGATCACCAGTGAAGGTACGACCTTCCGCCAAGACGATGTGCGAGAAATGCCGAATCATCAAGCGGCATCGGCGCGTCTGGGTGATCTGCTCCAACCCACGACACAAGCAAAGGCAAGGCTGAATTGGCACGAATCTCCGGCGTAGATCTTCCTCGCGAGAAGCGACTCGAGATCGGGCTGACCTACATATTTGGAATCGGCAGTACCAGGGCCGCCATCATCTGCGAACACGCCAAGGTTGACCCGAACACCAAGGTGGCTGACCTGACGGACGATGAAGTCCTCAACATCCGTAACTTCATCCAGGCCAATTTCGAGGTCGAAGGCGACTTGCGGCGCGACGTAACCCAGAACATCAAGCGCAAGGTCGAGATCGGCAGCTATCAGGGCATCCGCCACCGCAAGGGCCTGCCCGTCCGCGGCCAGCGCACCCATACCAATGCCCGCTCACGCAAGGGCAAGCGCCGCGCTGTTGCCGGTTCTAAGAAGGTGACTAAGTGACCGACGAGCAAACCCCCGAAGAGTCACAGGCCCCGGAAGAGAACCCCGAGGCCGTCACCGAGGCTGCAGAGGAGACTGCTGAGGCGCCGGAGGCTGCTGCCGAGGCACCGGCCGCTGCGGCACCGCGAGACGAGCCAGCTGCGCCGGATGCGGAGTCGGCGGAACCCCCGCCCGCCGAGGGCGACCAGCCCGCCGCCGCAGCTCCCGCGACGGACACCCCATCCGCCGCTGATGGCGAGGCTGCACCCGCCGACGATGCCGAGCCCGTCGCCGCAGAGGCTGTCACCACCCGGCGCCGCGGCCGTCGCGATGTTGCCCATGGCCAGGCTCACATCCGAGCCAGCTTCAACAACACGATCATCTCCATCACCGACCAACAGGGCAACTCGTTGGCCTGGACCTCCGGCGGCTCCGTCGGTTTCAAGGGTTCTCGCAAGTCGACGCCATACGCCGCTCAGGTTGCGGCCGAGCAGGCAGCACGTCGCGCCGGCGAGTTCGGTGTCCGCAAGCTCGACGTCATCGTTCGTGGCTCCGGCGCCGGCCGCGAGACGGCAGTTCGCACGCTGCAGAACATGGGCATGGAAATCACCGGCATCATCGACATCACGCCGACTCCGCACAACGGCTGTCGCCCCAAGAAGAAGAGAAGGAACTGATGCACCGACCCACAGCGTTTACCGCGCTCACGACGGACAGGAACGCCTCCGGCTGTGTCCTCGGCCTCGACGCACTCACAGTGCGCCTTCGTCCTCCGTCCTTGCTGGCGACGCCGCTGCCTCGCCCTGAGCATCACCAACACTGCGGGACGGTGCGCTAGTGGCCCGCTACACAGGATCGGTCTGCAAGCTGTGCCGCCGCGAGCGCGAGAAGCTGTACCTCAAGGGCAACCGCTGCTCGTCTTCGAAGTGCTCAGTCGACAAGCGCCCGTACCCCCCTGGCGAGCACGGTCGCGGCCGCATCCGGGAGACGCAGTACATGATCCAGCTGCGTGAGAAGCAGAAGGCTCGGCGCATCTACGGGGTTCTGGAGAAGCAGTTCCGTCGCTACTACCGAGAGGCTGCACAGGCCAAGGGGATCACCGGTGAGAGGCTTCTGCAGATCCTCGAGAGCCGCCTCGACAACGTTGTCTTCAGGTCCAAGCTCGCCAATTCCCGGTCGCAAGCCCGGCAACTGGTCAGCCACGGCCACTTCAAAGTCAATGGCCGCAAGGTCAATGTCCCCTCGTACCGGGTGCGCCCTGGCGACGTTGTTGAGCTCAAGGAGCGGTCCCGCAACCTTGTCGCCGTCCAACATGCCCTGGACACCTCGGGAGACCGTATGTCGCCCGACTGGCTCGATCTCAACCAAGAGGACCGAGCCATCACTGTCAGCGACCTGCCGTCGAGGGCCCAGATCGATATCCAAGTCCAAGAGCAGCTCATTGTTGAGCTCTACTCGAAGTAGGTATGAACGAATGCTGATAGTCCAACGTCCAGAGATCGAAGAAACCCCAAACGGCGACAACAGGTCCGAGTTCGTCGTGGAGCCACTTGAACCGGGCTTCGGACACACGCTCGGAAACACCCTCCGCCGCACCCTGCTGTCCCGCATACCGGGTGCTGCAGTTACGTCGGTGCGAATCCAGGGAGTGCAGCACGAGTTCACGACCCTGCCGGGGGCCGTTGAGGACGTTGTTGACCTCATCCTCAACCTCAAGAAGCTCGTACTCCGCACTGAGGCGGCCGAGCCGCAGACGCTGCACCTTGCCGCCAAGGGCAAGAGGGAAGTAACGGCAGCGGACTTCGAAGTGCCAACAGGCGTTGAGATCGTCAATCCTGAGCTCCACTTGGTGACACTGTCATCGTCGGGCAAGATCGACATGGAAGTCACCGTCGAGCGCGGCGTCGGTTACCGCAGCGCAGACAAGAACAAGCAGGGAGACGCCATCGGCATCATCCCCATCGACTCCTTCTTCTCTCCGGTCCGCAAGGTCGCCTACCGCGTCGGCAACACTCAGGTTGGCCAGATGACCGACTTCGACAAGCTGATCGTCGACGTCGAGACGGACGGTTCGGTTACTCCGAAGGAGGCCGTTTCATCTTCAGGCAAGACGTTGCGCGAGCTGCTCGGCCTCTTCGCCGACTTCGGCGAGGGCGTCGGCCTCGAGCTCGGCGATGTCGTCGAGGCGGAGTCATCGTCTCCTGATCTCGACCTGCCCATCGAAGCCCTCGACCTCTCTGAGAGGCCTCGCAACTGCCTGCGGCGTGCTCAGGTGCAGACCGTTGGCGAGCTCGTCACCTTCAGTGAAGAGGACCTCCTCAACATCACCAACTTCGGCCAGAAGAGCCTCGAAGAGGTCACGGCCAAGCTCGATGATCTTGGGCTATCGCTGCGGACTGCCGGCGACGAAGAGCAGCACGCCATGGCCAGCGGTGCCATCGATGCCTAGGCCACGCAAAGGACCGCGACTCGGCTCCGGGCCGTCTCATCAGCGACTGATGCTTCCGACCCTTGCGGCCTCTCTCATCACTGAGGAACGCATCACGACGACCGTTACCAAAGCCAAGGTGCTGCGGCCGTACGTCGAGAAGATCATCACTATGGCCGGAAAAGGCACCCTGGCTGCCCGTCGCCAGATCCTCAAGGACATCGGTGACACCGAGGTCGTTACCAAGCTCTTCGACGACGTGGGACCCCGTTATGTCGAGCGTCCCGGCGGCTACACCCGCATCGTGAGAGTCGGACCGCGACGTGGCGACGCTGCCGAGATGGCGATCATCGAGCTGGTCTAAGACACCCGACTCGGATCCGAACCAGAGGGGCCCTGTGGGGCCCTTCTCTTGTTTCTAGTTGAGCAGCAAACTGGCGATGCGGCGCGAGGCGATGCGGAGGCCGACGAGGCCCATCACGATCAGGAACAAGACGTGACCGGCGATGCTCCAGTCGAACTGGCCGAGGGTCAGCGCTCGCTCCAGCTCCACGCCGTGGTACAGCGGTGAGAAGCGAGCGACCGCCTGCAACCATCCTGGATAGACGTTGAGTGGGTAGAACGTCGCCGAGAACAGGAACAGCGGCAGAATTGCCAGCGTCACCAGGTCGAGGTCCTGCCAACTCCGCATGAACGTCGTCGCTGCCATGCCGGCGGCGGCGAAGGCGAATCCGATGAGAAGCGCTGCCGGCAGCGCCAGCAGGCCCCACAGGCTGTGCACGAAGCCCATGGCGACCATGACCAGTATGAATGCGGCCGAGTAGATGCCCCCGCGGATGAGGGACCAGCCGATCTCGCCGACGGCGATGTCACCGGGTCCGATGGGCGTAGCCAGCATGGCGTCGTAGACCTTGCCGAACTTCAATTTGAAGAAGATGTTCATGGTCGATTCGAAGATGGCGCCGTTCATGGCCGAGGCAGCAAGCAGGGCGGGAGCTGCGTATGCCGCGTAGCGGATAGTCTCGCCTCCAACGGTGAAACCTTCGCCGACGAGCTTCTCGATGCCGATGCTGATCGAGAACAGGTAGAACACCGGCTCGAAGAATCCACTGAAGACGATGACCCATAATTGACGGTAGACGCGCACGTTGCGCTCCAGCAGATGGATCGCCTTGCGGCTGCCAAGAGCAACCGGCGGCGCAACCCGCGCGGTGAGGGTGCCGCCCGTCATGTCACCATCCGCTTCTTGAGAAGACGCACCGCCAGGAGGGTCCCCACGACGGCGAATGCGGCGAGGTAGGCGACGTGAGCTAGCGGCGTCCAAGCTGTTGCCGTGTCAAGGGCAACGCCGCGAGTCAACTCAACGCCATGCCACAACGGGGTGAGGAACGCCACCGGCTGCAGCCATCCGGGCAGCTGCTCGACCGGAAAGAATGTGCCGGAGAACAGGAACATCGGGATGATCCCGAAGCGGAACAGGGTCGAGATGCCTTGTGGGTGCTCCTGCGTCG
>JAZFSG010000122.1:0-14873 GCA_036446035.1 Acidimicrobiia bacterium
GACCTACCCCAGATGTATTGGGCGTCCGCTGCACCCTGGGTGTTGCTGAACCGGAAGTAGTGCGTGGTGTTGCCGGGCCGGAACACGGCGGGAGTGTCGGTGCCGTCGTCGTTCCAGTCGAAGGCGACGAACCGGTCACCGGCGTCTCCGAAGAGGAACTGGCTGTCTGCCGTCCCCGGGGAGTGTGAGTTTCTGTAGTAGACCAGCCCGGTGCCTGGGCGGTGCAGGCCGATTGTGTCGGTACCGTCGCCGTCGAAGTCGCCGGCGAATGCGATGTCGCCAGGGTTGCCGAAGTAATAGTCCGCCTCGGCGGCGCCGAGACCAGCTCCAGCTTCGCCCAGCTCATTGACGATGAACACTCGCGCCTCAGAGGGCCGGTAGACAGAGACTGTGTCGCAACCGTCGTTGTCGAAGTCCCCTGCGATCGGCATGTCGCCAGGATTGCCAAAGAAGAACGAGCGGTCGGCGACGCCCTGGGTGTTCGAGTTGCGCAGGTACACGTACCCATCTGATTGCCGGAAAAGCCCAGGAGCGTCGACCCCGTCACAGTCCCAATCCCCCATGAAGGGATAGTCGCCCGGATCGCCGAAGTAGAACGAGTTCACCCGCCCCGCCTCGTCACGGAGATGCCACAGCCCACTCGCCTGGTCCACGAGGCCCATCGGGTACGGGTTCATCGGCTGCCAGGCTCCCTCTCCGCACTCGCTCTTCACCAACCACCTGAAGAGCCCGTCAGCCCTCATGCGAAACAAGCGAGGCGGCCGGAATGGCGTCCCGGTGGTGACGAGAAGTTGCTCGCCGTCGGGTGCCCACGAAGCGTGTAGCGGAGACTCGAACTCTTCCTCGACCACCACTGGAAGCTCGCCGGAAGAGCCTGTCGTTGGGTCGATGAGCAGCAATCTGTTGGATGTGGGCCCTAAGAGCGTGCTGCCCGTCAGCACGACGATCGACCGCCCGTCGGGTGACCAGTCTGGAGCCCGTCGCCCTGGGAACGGACCGGCGACGGTCTGGTCCGGATCGCTCAGTGCAACTACATGGAGGGAGAATCCGAACGAGTTGGCTGTTGGGGTGGGTCCTCCGACATGACGGATGTAGGCCAGTTGCTGTCCGTCCGGCGATAACGCCGGGTCCGCGTACTTGATAGAGCGGACCCACTCCCCGCCCCAGCCCGACTCGCCGGCAGCGTTGGTGAGGCGCTGAGATACCCCGGTAGCAACGTCGACAACGAAGAGGTCTCGGAAGAAGGTTTGGCCGTACATCGGATGATCCAAGTCCCGCAACTCGTCGCCGCCCTCGTAGACGATCTGGGTTCCGTCGGGGGACCACGCAGGATCGGCACCGGCGGTCAGCCTGCGTTGGTTGGAGCCGCCCGCGTCCATGAGGTATACCGCGTTGTCTCCATCGCGCATCGACGTGAAGGCGATGGTCCGGCCGTCTGGCGACCACGCCGGATCGGTGTCGGCGGTTGAGTCGTCGGTGACCTGAACCTCGTTGGTGCCGTCAGGGTCGAGGACAGAGATCTCCGTGTCGTGGTCCGGACCAAAGACGCAGACGACCTTACCGTTATCGCCAGATACGGTCGCGGCTGCTGAGGCCATGGGCAGGACGGCGAGAACCGATACGGCAACGCCGTAAGCAATGCCAGCGCGCAATTGGGTAACCACGACCACCAGGATGTGAGTGCCCCCCAACGAGCAGTAGGGCCTTACTGCCCTTGCTGTGAGCGATGTCCGGCCCGCAGGGCGTGGAGGCGGAGGGGGCTTCCCTAGGTGCGCGCCCGCTGCGGAAGCCCCCTCCCCAGCTTCGCCGGTACTCCCCCTACGGGGGGAGAGAAGTGTTCCTGAGGGCTTGTTGGTTTCCTCCTCCTTAGGGGGAGGTGCCGGAGCGCCCGCAGGGCGTGGAGGCGGAGGGGGCTTCCCTAGGTGCGCGCCCGCCAGGCACGCTCACCTCTATCGTCGTGTCGTGACCACGCCGACGGTTGAAGCCGCGGGCACGAAGACCCGAGACGACTACGTTGATTTCCTGCGAGCGTTTTCCCTGGTCATCGTCGTCTTGTGGCATTGGGTGTTCACGATCCTCGAGGTCTCCGCGGAAACCGTCTCGCCATCAAATCCCATCGGATTCACCAAAGGCATGTGGGCGATCACGTGGCTGCTCCAGGTGATGCCGGTCTTCTTCTTCGTCGGCGGCTACACCCATCGACTGGCGTTTGACGATTACGAGAAGGGCCGCTCGCGCCAGTTCCTGGCTAAGAGAACGAAACGACTGGCGCCGCCGTCGTTGGCTCTGATCGCCGGGTGGGTCGTCATCGGATTCATCGTGCAACAGACCCTCGAACCCGAATGGATCTGGCCAGCTGTGATCCTGATCCTGTCACCGCTGTGGTTCATGTTCGTCTACCTCGTGCTGGTCGCCATCACCCCGCTGGCAGTTCGAGCCCACTGGCGATGGGGAGAAATCGTGATCGTGTGGCTACTTGGCCTGGCCGCGGTGTTCGACGTCCTCCGCTTCAGCCATGGTCAGGCGTGGGCGGCATGGCTGAACTTCCTCGTGATCTGGGGACTCGCCCACCAATTCGGTTTCTTCTACGACAGGCTGGTAGCGGCTCCGAAGCGCGTTGGATGGATGTTCCTGTGGGGAGGCATGTTCTCCCTCATCGCCCTTACCAACATGGGCTTCTACCCGCGATCGGTGGTTGGAGTTCCTGGGGAGCGGTTCTCCAACATGGGGCCGCCGACGTTGGCCATCGTCGCCCTGATCCTGCTCCAGGTCGGCCTCGTCATGGTCCTACGAGACTGGGCCCTCCACCGGCTGCAGACCAGCGAAGGCTGGAAGCGGGTGTTCTCGTGGGTCAACGGCAACTCGATGCCTCTCTATCTGTTCCACTCAACAGGCATGGCGATGGTGGTCGCACTCGCCTACGTCCTGTTCACCTATGTGCCGCCGGCGGAGCCGACGACGGAGTGGTGGCTAACCAGACCGATCTGGCTGATCTTCCCCTTGATCTTCACCTACCCGTTCCTGCTCCTGTACCGCAGGGCGACGGCGTCTGGCTAGAGCCCCGGCTTGACCACCATCATCCACACGACGGCCAGCAGCAGGACTAGGTCGAAGGTGGACACCTGCCCGAGGCGCCTGCCGAGAGCCTCGAAGGCAGGGCTGTCGGCGCCATCCTTCTCGCCAACTACCAAGGCGTTGCGGATCTGCGGGGCAAAGAAGAACATGCCGAGCAGCGCCGAAATGATGACGGCCGTGAGGGCGAACGAGATCCAGAACTGGTCGAAGCCATAGACGTCGTGGCGGATGACCATCCAGATGCCAACCGCGGCCACCACCACTCCCGTGACACTGAAGACTCTGGTCATGACCTCGGCCTGCCTCAAGAAGTGCATCCTCGCAGGGGCGTCCTTGGCGCCCATCACCCGCATGCCGTTGAGGGAGAGTGACATGGAGCCCCCAACCCAGGCGATGGCGAAGACGATGTGGACAAAGAGCAGCAACTCGTCGAACGTCAAGATTCTCTCCCTCTGAATATGGGCTGAGACTAGAAACACGGCGCCAGACACCAAGCCGCAATGGATACGATCGCTCGATGACTGTCGACGGCTTCAAGCTCGTCTACGCACCCGCAGAAGAGGCCGGCGCCGAAGTGATCCGCGGCGCCATCGAGGAAAGTGTGCCGGTGATCCGTGAGCTATGGCCCTTCCGGCCGCCGCGGCGAGCCAAGGTGGTCGTGTGGACCGACTGGATGGACGGCTACCGAGAGGGTCTGCCCCGAGTGCAAAGGTTGCTGTTCCCCCTCTTCCGCAAGAGGATCGCCGGCTACGGCGATCGCCTGTGGAAGCTGGTTGGTGGCATCACCCTGCGATCGCAGCCGCCTGCCGTCCTCATCAAGCCGCCGCGACTTCTCAAGGATGCCGACATTCGCATCGGGGAAAAGCTCTTCGTGCACCTTGACGACATCAACGATCGTGTCCGCTCGATCACCTGTCACGAGTTGGTCCATGCCTACGCCACCGTCCGGCCGCTGCCGGCGTGGCTCAACGAGGGCATCGCCATGCTCACAGTCGACCGTTTCTTCGGCTTCGACACCGTCAAGCCCCAGACCATCGAGCTGCTCGGTGCGACGACGGCGCCCGTCCGCTTATACCGCCGACTGCCTCGGCTCACCGACAGCGAGCTGGTCAAGTTCTACGCTCGGGGGTACTGGCTGACCCGCTACCTCCGCGAGCAGCATCCCGATGAGCTGCAGCGCATCCTCAGTCAGAAGCTCGCCATCGGCCTCGGGGACGGCCGCCTGGCGAAGATCCTGGGAGTGAAGAAGACGGAGCTGTGGGAACAGTTCGACGGCATCGTCTGGGACCATTACCGGGGCTGAGGCCTGCCGCTACGCCGCGGCGGGGCGGCAGTGCTTGCAGGACCGATAACCGGCCTGGCGGGCGTCGTCCTCGCTGTGGAACTCGACCATGTGCTTCTCCGTGGTCCGGCGAGCGTCGGAGCAAGTTGGGTTGCAGTAGATCTTGGTCGTGTCGCTGCCGGTGAGACGGATGCCGCGATCGGCCAAGGCCTCGAACTCAGCGACGTCCATCCCCTCATCTTCGAGGATGGACCGCTTGACCTCCGGCCCGAAGGCATAGTTGCCGATGTGGCCGTCGTTGCGAACAACCCGATGGCACGGCAGGACCACGGGGACCGGATTGCGAGCCAACGCTGTCCCCACCGCCCGCGCCGCCTTAGGACGGCCGATCTCGCGGGCCACCCACGAGTAAGGGCGCACCTGTCCTGGAAGGATCTCGGCTGTCTTGCGCAGCACCAGCTGCTGGAACTCAGACATCGACGACCAGTCGATAGGCAGGCTTCCGACGCGCCCATTGGCCATCGCGGCGTCGAAGCGCCGCTCCAGGGTCGTCGGCATGGCATCGACGGCGAAGGCGGGACGACCCATCGCACCGTGGAACCAATCCTCGAACTCGTTGGCGTCGACACCGAGCTGGATGGCAGAGATGCCGCGCTCGTTGAAGGCAACGAACATGCCTTGGGCGGGGCCCGGCTTGGTGACGTAGCCGTCGGCTAGTCCGGTCTCCAGCAAGACCTGAGGGGTCAGGCTGGCCGGAGCCTTGGTGGCGAGAGCTTCGAGTTCTTTCATGATGCCTCCGATCTGCGGAGCCTCTCGAGGCCCCTGTGGACGTCCGCTTTGATGGATCCCTCCGGTCGCTCGGTAGCCGCTGCGATCTCTGAGTACGCCAGCCCGACGATGTACCGCAGTACGACCGCGGTCCGCTGGCCGAGCGGCAGCCCCTCGAGGAGCGACTCGACATGAGCGCGATCGAGGGTGACCGACTCCGGCCCACCCCCGCCGGCGGTGGCGTCCCACGCCGCATCGAGCCGCACCCACGGCTTGCGGGCCCGTCGCCGGGCCGCGTTGCGCGAGAGATTGAGGGCGATCGTCCACAACCAAGGGGCCAGGTCGAGTCGGCGAATGCTCGCCGGAGGCATGTCGGACAGCGCCCGATAAGCCCGCAGAAACGCGTCGGCGCATATGTCCTCTGCGTCAACCGACTGCGGTACCAGCCGCCGCACACCCGAGTACAACCCGTCGCGGAACTCGGCGACGAGGTCTTCGAACGCCTCATCGAGATCTGTTGCCAGCTTCTTTTGATCCATCACCCCTAAGAACCCCGCAGCTCCTCAAAGCGTTGCAGCCTTGTGCTCTAGTGTCTGATTATGGAGAGCTTGACAGCTCCCGCACTACTCGCGCCAACCGTAGAGGCGCTGCGCAGCGGTGCCCTTCCTGGAGACGCCTATCTCGACGGCCTGTGCTCGAGGATCGACGCTATCGAGCCGACGGTGCACGCACTGCTTCCCGAAGACAACAGGCGGGAGCGCCTAGGCGAGGAGATGGCGGCCGCGGCCGACGGCCCACTCACCGGAGTGCCTGTTGGCATCAAGGACGTGTTCCACGTCACCGGCATGGAAACCCTGGCTGGCTCCCGGCTCGACCCAATCACCCTCGCCGGCTCGCAGGGGGCGGTCGTTTCCCGGTTGCTGGAAGCGGGCGCCCTCGTGCTCGGCAAAACGGAAGCGTGCGAGTTCGCATTCGCCGAGCCCGGCCCCACGACGAATCCCCATGACCCAACACGGACGCCCGGAGGATCCTCGAGCGGTTCGGCAGCGGCCGTCGCGGCTGGGTACACGCCGCTGGCCATCGGCACGCAAACGGTGGACTCGACGCTGACCCCCGCCACCTACTGCGGGGTCGTCGGGTTCAAGCCAACGCGCGGTCGGGTGGCGCTCAACGGCATGATCCCTTTCAGCCCGGCAATGGACCAGCTGGGGCTGTTCACCCAGGACATCCCCGGCGCTGCGCTGGCGGCCTCAGTAGTGCTCGACGAGTGGCAGGCCGTCGAGCCTGTCGACTCACCAACGCTCGCTGTACCCGTCGGCCGATACTTGGGCCGCGTTGAAGAAGTGGCCCGTGAGCCGTTCGACATCCAGCTGCAGGACTTGGCCGAAGCTGGAGCCAGCATCGTTCGAATCCCCGCTCTCGACGACTTCGAGGAGCTCTACCGGATTCACTATCGACTGATCGCCTACGAGTTCGCGCAAGTGCACCAGCGCTGGTACGGCGCCTTCGGGTTCCGGTACGGCGAGGCGGCCAAGGGGCTCTATCTCAAGGGGGCAGAGCTCGATGTCACGGCCTTCCGCAACGGACTCGAGTCGGCCGCACAGCTGCGAGCCGATCTCGAGGGTGCGCTCGAATCGGCAGTGGCCGATGCTTGGGTAAGCCCGGCCACGACGGGACCGGCACCACTCGGGCTCGATTCCATCGGCGATCCGGCCATGGGGCTTCCCTGGACCCACGCCTACCTGCCTGCCGTTTCCATCCCCGCGGGGACGGTGTCGGGAATGCCGATCGGCGTTCAGTTGGCCGGCATGGAGGCAGGCGACGAGGAGCTGCTGGCCGTGGCCCACTGGGTGGAGATAGCTCTAGGGACTGCCTAAGGCCCTAGGACTCTGGCCACGATGACCCTCGATAGCGCAAGGTGTGCGCGAAAGGAGAGGTTCATGGCTGATTACACAACTCTCGGCGCAGCCGGCCGCATCCGATACACGCTCGGTGAGGCAGCGCGCCGACTGGAGCTCGCTGTCGCCTCGCCCGCCAAGGGAAACGATGTGTGGCTGAAGCAGGTCGACGCGGATCTCGAGGACCTGAGCAAGGCTCTCATAGATCACATCGGCGTCACGGAGTCCGACGACGGGTTGCTGGCCCAGATCATCGAAGACGCTCCGCGGCTGGTGCCCGACGTGGACGTTGTTCTGGCGGATCACGCCGAGATCTGTGAGACCGTCGACCTGGCCAAGGACACCATTAGTCACGCCAGTGCTGACAACATCTCCGAAGTCCGGGCGGTCGTCCTCACTGTTCTGGCACGCCTGTTCGAACACCGACAGCGGGGCGCCGATCTGGTTTACGACGCCTACAACGTCGACATCGGCGGCTTGAGCGGCGAGTAGCGAACCGTCTGCGGAAGAGTCGAGCGCTCCCTAGGAGCCTTCCAGATGTGTAAGCCGACGACGCAGTCGTGCGATCTCCGTGTAGAGCTCGTTGATTCGGTCGAGATCGTCGATGGTGGCGTCGCGGATCATCACTGCAGTCCGAACATCACCTCGCGCAGGCGTACCTGCTCAGTCTGGAACGTGTCGAGGTCGACTCGCATCGAGCCCAGCCGCAGTCCCTGCATGTCCTCGCCCCGATTGGTGGCAACGAGCAGGGTGTCGTCCTCGGAGGCCAGAACACCTAGGCCGCGACATTCACCGAGACCGTCATGAAGGCCGACCAGCATCCGATCAAGTCGCTTGATGTCAAGTCCGGCTGGCAGGGTCGGGGCGAACACTGTCGGCCGGACGCGCCACCTCGACAGCGGCTCTGTCAGCGCTTCGGCAAGCCCCTTGGCCCGATGAGCCTGCCTCTCCTCCACCGACACGGGCGACACCATCGGGTCGACACCAATGGTGACGACCCTGGCGTCGAAGAAGCGATTGAGCATGCCGACGATGGGCTCCATCTCTCCTCCCCGCTGCAGTGCAACCACCACGTCGGGACGGCATGACTCAACCTTGAAATACTTGAGCGTCTGGCCGTTCACACCAGAGATAGATCCGGTGGTGTCGACGACGACAAGGTCGACCTCGCGTCGCGCCCGCTCTACGAGAGCCGAGGTGGCGACGACCTGCGGCAGCAGAAGGCCATCTGGCGACACTGCACCAACGAACCGGATGGCATCGGCCCGGTCGATCTCATCGAGGTGGGCCTGAGTCGTGACGTACTTGAGACCTACGCAGGTCGGCGGGCCCACCGTGGTTTGGCCAACATCAGCATCGACGAAGGCAGCGCTGCGCCGGGCAGCTACTGCCTCGGCAAGGATGGCACGAGCCAACGATGTCTTACCCGTGTCGGGCGCTCCCACCAGCATGACCACCCCGCCGCGACGGACAACGTCGTCGATCACCGCAGCATGGATGTCCTCTATGCCCATGAGCTCATCCTACGAGTGCCCGGTAGGCTCGCCGAGGTGACGCGCCCCATCAGCTTCCTCTCTGACTTCGGACTCGCCGACGAGTTCGTCGGCGTAGTGCACGCGGTCTTCACCCGGATTTCGCCCGAGTCGCGCATCGTCGACATCACCCACCAAGTGCCCCGGGGTGACATCCAAGCAGGTGCCCTCACCCTGGTGAGAGCAGTCCAATACCTCCCCGAAGGAGTGGCAATGGCCGTTGTCGATCCGGGTGTCGGTACTTCCAGGCACGCCATCGCGGTGGCAACGGCGTGGGGGGAGTTCGTCGGCCCCGACAACGGACTACTTGCTCCCGCGGTCGCCATGATGGGCGGAGCCGAGCGCATCGTCGCCATCGAAGATCCGCAATACCAGTTGCCCCGCGACGGGCTGACCTTCGATGGTCGAGATGTCTTCGCCCCGGCCGCCGCCCTGCTGGCCGCCGGAGAGGTCGCCATCGGCGATCTCGGAACCGAGCTCGACCCGAGCTCGTCAACACCCCTACTCCTGCCCCTCGTCGACCACGAGGACGGCCAGCTCGCCGGCCAGGTCCTGTGGGTGGACACCTACGGCAATTGCCAGACGAACATCACGCCACAGGACATGTCCGAGGTCGGTCTCGACACAGGAAGCACGATTGAAGTGGCCATTGGCGTCACCTCATACAACCTGGCTTGGGTGGCGTCCTACGGCGAAGTCGAGCCGGGCGAGGCCCTCATCCACATCGACTCTTACGGGCAGATCGCCCTCGCCGTACGCGAAGGACGGGCGGACGACGACCTGGCACTGGCCGCCGGCACCTCGGTAGTGATCAGATCCCCGAAGTGAGCAACCACACCCCGAAGGCGCCCATTATGACTACCAGGAGCACGATCATCACGATGGAGGTGAAGGGGCGCATCGGCGCGACCCTACAGGCGTGAAACTGGAATTCATCACCCGCGACGATTGCCCGCTGTGCGACGAGGCCAGTGCGATGTTGTCGCGCGTCTCTCGGCGGCTGCGCCTCGAGATCGAAGAGCTCGACGTCGACTCCGACGAGGAACTATTGCGCGTCTACGACGACAGGGTCCCGATTCTCAGGAGCAAGGACGGGACGGTCCTCGTCTCCGGCAAGTGGACGCGGCCTAGGCTCGTCGCCACCCTCCTCCGCCACCGCCTCAAGGGGTCCCGGGCCTGACCGCTGGAGCGGATGAGGGGAATCGAACCCCCGTATCGAGCTTGGGAAGCTCGTGTTCTGCCATTGAACTACATCCGCGGTTCGGCCCGAGATTACCCCGCCTCGTCGGCCGATGGCCCCTCCCCGGCCTTCGGTCGGTACTCCCCCCAACGCTCACTCGGCCACCTCCCCGTGAAGGGGGAGGATCAACTGACCAGGCTGGCGAGGCCCCAGGCGCCGATGATGATGCCGACTGCCATCAGGAACCACGCCCTGCCCTTTCGCATCTCGCCGTCTGCTCCCTTTGGCTTGCGGCCCCTGCGGTCCTGGTACATGGCGTAGCCGTTACCGAGGACGAGGGCGGCGCCAAGCGCCAGCACGGCCTGCTTGAAGAGGAGATCGACGTCGAAGATTTCCACGAGCTGAAGGTAGCGTTGCTCCCATGACCAACGTCCGTGTGCTGCGCGTTTTCACCAGAGACCACGATGGAGGCAACCACCTCGGCGTCGTCGAGGACCCGGCCGGCCTCGACACGGCAGCCATGCAACGCATCGCCACGCAGCTTGGCTACTCCGAGACCGTGTTCTTCGAGTCCGACAAGGTTCGCATCTTCACGCCAGTCGCCGAGATGCCATTCGCCGGTCACCCCATCGTTGGCTCGGCGTGGGTGCTCGGTGACGGCGAAGATGGCGCCACCGGGACCATGACCATCCAGGTCGGCGATATCGATTACCTCATCGAGAACGGCGTTTCCTGGGTGAGATTCGAACAACCAGGAAGGGTCTCGACGGCCGATGAGTCGCAGGCGGCCGCCTTCTCGTTGCCGTTGCCGCACCGCGCCTACCTGGTCGAGCTGCCTCTCCCCTACTTGGTGTTCGAGTACGACGATGTTGATGTCGTCGCCGCCGCAGATCCTGACATGGACGCCATCGCTGCTTCAGGCGCCGAGGTGTACATGGTCGCCCCTGGAGCCGAAGCCCTGCGGGCTCGATTCTTCGCCCCAGCGATGGGCGTCGACGAGGACCCCGCCACCGGCAGCGCCGCCACAGCCCTGGCTGCGATCCGGGTCGCACAGGGTCAGCACCATGGAGAGCAGCTCATCTACCAGGGTGAAGAGATCAAGCAGCCGTGCGCTATCAAACTGCGATGGTCGGACTCCGAGGTGTCGCTGGGCGGCACCGTCACCGAAGACGAGCCACGCAACATCTGACGATCGCCCTACTGGGAGTAGAGCACCATCTGGGTACAGGTGAAGTGAGCGATAGCTCGGTCGTCCTTGACCCTCGTCACCTCGGCTCGCCACAGCTGGGTGGTACGGCCGTCGTGAATGAGCTCGGCGACACACCGGATGCGACCCGAAGTGGCCGTTCCCACGAAGTTGGTCTTGAGCTCGATGGTTGTGAAGCCGCTCGCCCCTTGCGGGAGGTTGGCCACCGTCCCATAGCCGCAACAAGTGTCGGCGAGAGCCACCACCGTCGCCGCATGTAGGTAGCCGTTGGGGGCAAGCAGCTCATCGCGGATCTGCAGCTCGGCGGTCAGCTCACCTGGCTCGATGCCGGTGAAGTCGACCCCAATGAGGCCAGGCAGATGGGCGGCGCCGAATTGGTTGAGCTGTTCGAGGTCCACAGAGGGCGATGCTAGGAGCGGGCAACGCCTACGTCACGGCGTCGGAAGCCCCACACAGCGATGCCGAGGAAGAGAACGCAGAGCCCGGCGAGGACCGCGGCGTTGCCGACATGGAAACCGTTCTGGAGCGGGTTGTGGTCCAGGTAGTAGTGAAAGGGCGACAGTCGCACTGCCCACTCGAGCCCATCCACTAGCGGCGCCAGCCCGTTGATGATGAAGGTCGCCACCGCCAGCCCGGAAGCGACGCCCAGCGCCATGCCGCGGCGGCCCGAAACCGCCCCGGCCGCCAGCGCCAATAACCCATAGGTGAGCCCCATCAGGATGGCGGAGATGACCGCCGAGATGAGGTTGGCCACGCTCGGCCACCCGTCGTAGAGCAGGGAGCCAGACAACACCACCACGAGAATGACAAGACCCAACACCGATATCAGCGCGGCGATAGCGCCGGCCTTCTCCAGGATCACCCTCTCTCGAGGCACCGGGTTGGCCAACAAGACGTCGAGTGTGCGGTCCCGCTCCTCACCCGCCAACACCGCGACGCCGCGGCCGATGGCGAAGATGAGGAAGATGAGCGGGACGTAGGTCGAGAACAGCTGCGTCTCGAGGAATCCAGGAGGGCTGGTGTATGTGTTGATGTCGTCGATGCCGAAGAGCTCGAGCATGGCCTCGGGGTAGCTCTCGAGCAGATCGAGGATCTCGGGGGTATCGCGGATTATGGGGTAGATAGCGATGACGAGGCCGGCCGCCGCGGCCGTTCCGATCATCCAGCCGATCATCGAGCGGCGGGAGTCGAAGATGGTCTTGCCGGCGATCGAGCGCAGCATCAGATCTCTCCCCGGTACATCTCGAGGAAGATCTCCTCTAGGTCGGCCTCGTGAGAGACGACGTTGTGCACCTCGTAGCCAGCGGCCGCCTTGACAACTGCGTCAACGGGGCCTTCGATCATCAGCTCGACCGAGTTGTCGTGATATCGAGCCTCCCGCACGCTCGGCAGCCCATCAAAGGAACCGTCTGGCACCGGAGCTGCGAACTGGATCTCCATGCGGCGCAGGGCGCGGGCCTTCAGGGCCTCCACCTCCTCGACAACGATGAGGCGACCGTCGCGGATGATGCCGACGCGATCAGCGATGCGTTCCACCTCGGGCAGAACGTGCGATGACAGGAACACCGTCTTGCCTTCGGCCTTGGTCTCATCGACCAGGCGGTAGAACTCCTGCTGCACCAACGGGTCGAGGGCACTCGTTGGCTCATCAAGTATCAGCAGGTCCGGTTGGTGCATAAAGGCCTGGACAAGGCCGAGTTTCTGGTAGTTGCCCGATGAATAGGAGCCGACCTTGATGTCGAGATCGAGCTCGAAACGCTCGGCGACGGCGCGGGCGTGTGGCCAGTCGGTCATGCCGCGCAGGTGACCGAAGAGGGTGAGCATCTCGCGGCCGGTCATGGTGTCATACAGGCGGACATCTCCGGGCAGGAACCCGACACGACGATTGACCTCGACAGAGTCAGCCTGCGAATCCATTCCGAGGACGGTTGCCGTGCCCTCGGTGGGGCGGATGAGATCGAGCAGCAAGCGGATCGTTGTGCTCTTGCCGGCGCCGTTGGGCCCGAGGAAGCCAAAGACCTCGCCCTCATTCACCGCCAGGTCGACTTCGACGATGCCGCGGGTCTTCCCGTAGTGCTTGGTGAGTCCCCGAGTCTCGATCGCGAAGGCCATAAGTCGAGACTATCGAGGCCGGTCGGCGGCTCGGGCCGACCTTCGGTTGCCTGCCTTGGGCTCGGGGATCCGTCTCGCTCGCGAGCGAGAAAGGGTCCTCTTGCCCACAGCCCAAAGCTCATAGCCCAAAGCGGCGAGTCGTAGACTCGCCCCCAATGTCTTCCGAATCCCGGACCCTCGTAGTGCTGGCGCTCGTTGCCAACGCCATCATCGCCGTCATCAAGTTCGTCGCGGCTGCCATCTCCGGATCAAGCGCCATGTTGTCGGAGGGAGTCCACTCGGTGGCAGACACCGGCAACCAGCTCTTCCTGCTCCGTGGCACCGCGGTGTCCCGCTACGCGGCAGACACCCGACATCCTTTCGGGCGAGGCAAAGAGGTGTTCTTCTGGTCGTTCATGGTGGCCGTCTTCCTCTTCGTCGGTGGTGCCGCCGTTTCGTTCATCAGTGGCTGGGATCACTTCTATCACCCCGAGGAGCCGCAGGATTTGGCGCTCAACTTGATCGTCCTCGGTCTTGCCGGCACCTTCGAGTACGGCATAGCCTTGCGACCCGCCCTCAAGGAGTTCAACCGCCGACGGGGCGGTAAGTCGGTGATGCGAGCCATCCGCGACGCCAAAGACCCGGCGCTGCTGGTCGTGCTCTTCGAAGACACGGCAGCGATATTGGGTGTCGGCCTCGCCGCCGCCGGCGTCATCACCGCCCACGTCACGGGCGACGGTCGCTGGGATGCGGTGGCATCGATGGTCATCGCGGTGCTTCTTGCTGCAACCGCCTGGCTACTTGCCTTTGAGACCAAGTCGATGCTTGTCGGAGAGGCGGCAAGTCGCGAGAACCGCTCGGCCATTCGGGCGGCAGCTCTTGGCGTCGGGACCGTCTCCTCCATTGGCAGGCTGCTGACGATGCATACGGGCGCCGATCGGATCCTGGTCACGATGGACATCGACTTCGAGGACGGCCTCAGTGGCGATCAGGTCGAGTCCTCGATCGGCGACATCGAGGCTGCCATCCGTGAGGTCGTTCCGAACGCGGCCAACGTGTTCATCGAGCCCAATCCACCGCAATGAGAGCCAGCGCCACCGCTCCCGCCTCATCAGCCAACCTTGGTCCGGGATTCGACTTCTTGGCACTGGCTCTTGAGGTCCGCTGTCGAGTGACCCTGGAGCCGGCTCCGGAATGGTCGGTCTCCCGCGAAGCCGAGACCATCGTCAAGGACGTCATCGCGATAGTCGAATCGGAAGGTCCGTTCTCGGTGACCATCGAGAGCGACATTCCCGTCGGCCGCGGCCTCGGCTCCAGCGCCGCCCTGGCCGTAGCGACAGCGGCGGCAGCAATGCGCTCCACTGAGCAAGAGCTCGACCTGTCAGCGATCTTCAAGGCAGCGTCCGCGATCGAAGGCCATCCCGACAACGCGGCGGCTGCCGTCTACGGGGGACTGGTCGCGGTCGCTCCCAGCGGGCCGCGCCGCCTGACCATGGCGCCAACCCTCATTCCCATCGTTGCCGTTCCCAACCAGACGTTGGCAACGGCCGAAGCGCGCGATGCGCTGCCGGCAACGCTGCCGCACGCCGCGGCCGCCCGCAGCGCCGCCAGGGCCGCCTTCCTCATCGAGGGGTTGCGCACCGGCGACGCCGATGCGCTGGCCGCAGCTATCGGCGATGAGCTTCACGAGGGACCGCGCTCCGCTCTGTCGCCGCTGACGACGACCCTCGTCGAAGTAGCCCTCAGGGCCGGAGCCCTTCATGCGTCGTGGTCGGGGGCTGGACCCTCGGTGCTGGCGCTGGCGACAGGGGAAACCGCCACTGCGATCGAAGAAGCCCTC
>JAZFSG010000123.1:0-10734 GCA_036446035.1 Acidimicrobiia bacterium
GAGTGGCGGGGCGGCCAGACCGACGGCCGTTCCGCCTATTGGCGTGTTCCGCATCCCGCCAAGACCGTTCGGCCACTAGCGGAGGCGGATGGGAATCGAACCCACCAGGGACTTTTCAGCCCCTCAACGGTTTTGAAGACCGCGGAGCCCACCAGGCACTCTGACGCCTCCCTCCAGGAGGCCCTAGAGCCACCCAATGAGGGAGGTTACCGCTCAGCCCCCTCAAGGTCTCTTGGCGCAAAGCCCATAGCCCAAGGTCCGCAGCCCAATACTCCAGCAACGATTTGTACGCCTTTCGATAACCTCCCTTCCGATATGACTCCAGGAGAGATAATCCAACGGCGGCGTGCCGAGCTGGGCCTCACCCAGGCACAGCTGGCGGAACGCATTGGTCGTACCTCTTCGACCGTGCAGCGGTGGGAGCGCGGCGTGGCAACGCCTCCCAAGTCCTTGCTGCCGACGCTGGCGACAGCCCTACAGGTGTCTGAGCGAGATCTGGGGGTGGCCTTCGGGCGCGAAACGGCCCCTCCAGTAGAGGCGGTTGAGGCCACAACATCGCAGCCATCGGGTGGCGCCGCGACGGAGGCCGCTCGGGAGGGTTCGGCGTCGGGAGCGATCGCCATCGAGGAACAGCCAACAATGGCCGTGCCGACCTCGGCGCCCGTTGCCTCAGCTCCACAGGCGAAACGCAGGAGCCCGATGCGGCGGGCACCCGCTGTGGATTCGGCCGAAGGGCTCTCCTACATCGAGAGGCCCCAACAGCGCTACCGCTACCTGTTGCGCGCCACGCTGACGGTCGTCGTGGGGATCGTGCTGCTGTTCATCCTGTTCTGGGCCTTCGGCGAACTGAGGACCGCCGTCGGCGACGTTTGGGATCTCTTCGGCGATGACGCGCCGCCCGGTACCGCGCCCGGCACCGACTTCTAGAAGATCCCTCGTGCTAGCAGCCCAACAGCGGCTGCTGCGGACAACCCAAGGATGACCCGTCGCAGCGGCGCTCCCTCGAGCTTTCCGGCGAAGGTTCGCCCCAGGCGCAGCCCAACCAGCATCGCCGGGAGCAACCACAGCGCCACCTCGACATCGGTCCTGGAGATCTCGCCACTCGACGCCCGGATGGCGATCGTGAGAGTGACGCCGAAGATGAAGACGGTTGCCAGGCTTGAGCGAATGGTCTCGCCCTTGGCATCGTGATAGAGCAGGGCAAGAGGAGGACCTCCCATCGAAGCGACCAGAGAGGTGACGCTGGCCACGGTGCCTGCCGCCGTTTGCATAACAGGAGTGCGTCGAACCTTGGCACCTGTAGCGAGGATGACGACGCCTGTGAGCACGGCGAGGCCGACCATGACATCGAGGGTCGTGTCGGTGGCCAGCTTGAGGAGGGCCAGTCCGATGCCGGCACCGATGAGGCGTCCGATGAGAATCCATCCAACGCCGTCGAGATCGATGGCATGGCGTTCTCGCCACGCCATCGAAATGACCATCGGAAGCACTACAAGAATCTGGGGCACGGGAGCCAGCCGCTGGTCGACTAGCGAGAGCAGAGGGACGGAAACGATGGCGAACCCGATACCCGCGGTCGACTGCACGCTGGCAGCGAACGCCGTGACGATGAGGGCGATGACGAGGTCAGGAGCGGAGACGGGCAAGGTCGGGAGTATCGCACGCCAGATACGGTCACCCGTCGACTACCTTGTTCCGATGCGACGAGCCCTGCCGATCATCCTTCTCGTCCTCTTTGCTTGTGGCGAATCAACCACTCCAGAGGTGGTCACCACCGCACCGGGCGACGCCTCCGAAGAGATCATCGTGATAGCGGCGTCGACCGACCTTGCCGTTGGGCACGAGCGACTGTTGCTCGCCCTCGCCAAGCCAGACGGCTCGAGGCTCGGATCACCCGACCTGGCGACAACGATCACCTTGTTTCCGGAAGAGGACCCGACCGCCAGCATTGAGGTAGTCGGCGAGTGGATCTGGGCCATCCCCGACCGAAGCGGCCTCTATCGGGTGCCGGTCGAGTTCGACCGGGCCGGAATCTGGGTAGTCCAGGTGTCGCCCGCTTCCGGTCCCCAGCCTGGTGCGATTGGCGTGATCGTCCTGCAAGATCCGCGCACCCCCGCCATAGGGACGCCCGCCCCGCCATCGGCGACGCCAACTGCGTCTGACGCTGCCGGCATCGCGGCGATCTCGACGGATACCGATCCGGAGCCCCGCCTGTACGAGATGAGCATTGCCGACGCGGTCGCCTCGGGTCGCCCGACGGTTATCGCTTTCGCCACCCCGAAGTTCTGCCAGACGGCCATCTGCGGCCCAACGCTCGAGGTCGTCAAGGACCTCATGTCGGATCATCCCCAGGCGAACTTCGTCCACGTTGAGGTGTACGACCTCGCCGCCTCGCCGTCCGATGCCGTGTCTATTGACCAGCTGACGTTGGCGCCATCGGTCATCGAGTGGGGCCTGACGTCCGAGCCATGGGTGTTCGTTGTCGACGAATCGGGGACCATCGCCGGCCGCTTCGAAGGCGTCGTCGACGCCGTTGAGATCACGTCCCTGATCTCCTAGCTCGCCTGCGGTTCGGCTTGGCCTGCGGGAGGGGGCGGATGGTACGATGCCGCTCGCTTCGGCGGGTCTACGATGGCGCCGCCGCCAGACGCCAAGAGGAGTCCTGCCCTGCATACGCCGGTACCAGTAGCGCCCGCCTTGAAGCGTCGTGCTCTCGTGGGGATTCCAGCCCTGGCATTGCTGCTCAGCGCTTGTGGGGAGAAGAACCTCCCGCTGGACTCCCTCGATCCTGAGGGACCCATCGCCAGGGACATCGACAACCTGTTCACGGTCGTCTTCATCATCGCCGCCGTGATCTTCGTTCTCGTTGAAACAGCCCTCGTTGTAGGCGTGCTCAAGTACCGACGCCACAAGGGGGAAGACGACCGACCAGTCAAGCAATCCCACGGCAACACCCGCCTCGAGATCGCGTGGACCGTGCTCCCAGCCTTGCTCCTCGCCGGCATCGCCGTACCGACGGTCGCCACCCAGTTCGACATCCGCGCCGAGCCAACCGGCGAGCGCATCGAGATCAACGTCACCGGACATCAGTGGTGGTGGGAGTTCGAGTTCCCGCAGTACGGATTCACAACCGCCAACGAGTTCCACATGCCAGCAGGTAAGAACGTGTATCTGACAATGACGTCGGAAGACGTCATCCATTCCTTCTGGCTCCCCAATCTGAACGGCAAGCGCGATCTGGTGCCTGGGCGGACCAGCAACCTGACGCTGCTGGCGGACGACCCGACTCCGACAGGTCAACCGTTCTTCGGCGTTTGCGCGGAGTTCTGCGGACTGGCCCACGCCGACATGCGTATGAGAGTCTTCGTCGACACGGAGGAGGACTTCGAGGCCTGGGCACAGGCCCAAGCATTGCCTGCCGTCATCCCGACCGACGGCCTTGCCGCCGAAGGTTACGGGACGTTCGGCCGAGTGTGTTCGGCGTGTCACGCTATTGCTGGAACCGACTACCAGCAGCGGCTGGCACCAGACCTGACCCACTTCGGGAGCCGGACAACTCTTGGGGGCGCCACGTTCACCAACGACACTGCCCACCTCGAGCAGTGGTTGGCCAATCCATCCGATCTCAAGCCGATGGATCCCGATCGCAATGATCTCGAGTCGGGCAGGATCCTCGGGATGCCGGACTTCGGACTAGAGAGCGCACAGATCGACGAGCTCGTGGCGCTGCTGCAATCGTGGAAGTGAGGATGCCTTGGCGACGGTAGCTGAGCCGGTAACGATCAAGTCGCCGGGCCCTCCCGGCGTCTGGGGATGGCTGACGACCGTCGACCACAAGCGCATCGGCATCCTCTATGGCTGGTCGGCGCTGTTCTTCTTCATCGTCGGCGGTCTGGAGGCGCTGCTGATCCGCCTCCAGCTCGTTGGTCCGAACCAGGAACTGCTCTCCGCTGACGCCTACAACCAGCTGTTCACCATGCACGGCACCACGATGGTCTTCTTGGCCGTGATGCCGATCGCCGCGGCCTTCGCTAACTACTTCCTGCCTCTGATGATCGGTGCCAGAGATGTCGCATTCCCTCGGCTCAACGCCTTTAGCTATTGGCTGTTCCTCTTCGGCGGCATCTTCATGTACTCCTCTTTCTTCCTCGGTGGCGCTCCCGATGGCGGTTGGTTCGGTTACGCGCCGCTCTCCATCGAGATCCCCGAGGTGGTGCGGATGGACTTCTGGGCACTTGGCCTCCTCACGCTGGGCGTTTCCTCGATCGGCTCCTCGGCCAATTTCATAGCCACGATTCTGACGATGCGGGCACCGGGGATGACCCTGCTGCGGATGCCGGTCTTCGTTTGGATGATGCTGGTCGTTAGCTTCCTGCTCATCTTCTCCCTGCCGACGGTGACGGTCGGGCTGTTCCAGGTGCTCTTCGATCGCAACTTCGGGACGCTGTTCTACGCTGCGGACGCCGGCGCCGACCCGTTGCTGTGGCAGCACTTGTTCTGGCTATTCGGCCACCCCGAGGTCTACGTGCTGATCTTGCCGGCAATGGGGATCGTCTCTGAAGTCATACCGGTCTTCAGTCGTAAGCCGCTCTTCGGTTACTCGTTCGTCGTCTTCGCCGGGGTAGCCATCGGCTTCATGGGGTTCGGCGTTTGGTCGCACCACATGTTCACCTCGGGCATGGGTCCTGTCGCCGAGTCCGGCTTCGCCGTTGCCACGATGATGATCGCGGTGCCGACGGGCATAAAGATCTTCAACTGGCTAGGCACCATCTGGGGCGGGCAGTTACGTCTCACTACCGCGATGCTCTTCGCTCTCGGCTTCATCGGCATGTTCACTATCGGAGGGCTCTCCGGAGTCCTCCACTCGATCGTCCCATCTGACAGCCAGCAGCACGACACCTACTTCGTCGTTGCCCACTTCCACTATGTGCTCTTCGGTGGTTCCATCTTGGGCTCACTAGCCGGCCTCTATTACTGGTTCCCCAAGATGACCGGGCGTCTGCTCAACGAGCGGATCGGAAAGTGGCACTTCTGGCTGACGCTGATCGGCTTCAACCTCACCTTCGCGCCGATGCACTTCCTGGGCCTAATCGGTCAGCCACGCCGCACCTATCGATACCCCGAAGGTGTTGGCCTCGACTTCTGGAACCTGGCCGCGACCGTCGGCGCCTTCGTCATCGCAGTCTCAGTGCTGTTCTTGATCTACAACATCGTGGTGAGTCGGCGCAATGGTGAGATCGCAGGGAGAGATCCCTGGGACGCTCGCACGGTGGAATGGCTCACGGCGTCGCCCCCTGCGGAGCACAACTTCGATGAGATCCCCATCGTTACCGCGCGCGACGACTTGTGGGAGCGCAAGTACACCATCGATGACAACGGGTACCCCGTAGCCAGAGAGAACCCGAACATCCCCGCCCTCAAGGAGCCGGACGAGCTCGGTGAGATCCACATGCCGTCTGCGTCGTACTACCCGGCACTTACCGCGCTTGGTGTCGTCATAGCCATGTTCGGACTCGCCTACCTGCCCGTGGGATTCGCGGCGGTGGGGGTCGGGGCGATGGTCATGGCCTGGGGCATCTTCGGCTGGTCGATGGAGCCGGTGGCCAAGGATCACGCCGGACATGGCGATGAGGAGCATGACGGTGACTGACCTAGCCGAGGTCGCTGCTCCCGAGGCCCACCCGCCGATGGCGCATGTGCGCAAGGTGGCGATGTGGGTGTTCCTCGGCTCCGAGTGCATCTTCTTTGGCTCGTTGCTCTCGACCTTCCTGCTGTACCGAACCAAGACGCTCGACGGACCCGGTGCCGAGGAGATCTTCAACATCCCGTTCACTTCTGCCAGCTCGTTCATCCTGCTGATGAGCTCGCTGACCATGGTGTTGGCTCACCACGCCCACGAGAGGCGCGACTCCAGGGCCACCCGAATCTGGCTCATCGGGACGGCGCTGCTTGGCGCAACCTTTCTCGCCGGCCAGGTCTTCGAGTTCACCGAGTTCGTCCAGGAGGGTCTCAAGATCTCGACTAGCCCGTTCGCCTCGAGCTTCTATGTGCTCACCGGTTTTCATGGAGCCCACGTCGCGGTCGGAGTGCTGATGCTGACCGCCATGGCCTTCATGTCGGCCTCGGGTCGGCTCAACGACTCCGAGGGCATGAACGTCGAGCTAGTGGGGCTGTACTGGCACTTCGTCGACGTGGTGTGGATCGTCCTGTTCACCGTCGTCTACCTGCTCCAAGTATGACTACTACCCAGCACATCAGTCATCCAACGGCCCGCCAGTACTGGATCGTCGGCGGCATCCTCGCTGTGATAACCGCGATCGAGGTCGCCGTTGTGTACATCGAGGGCCTTGGGGGTTGGGTGGCGCCGATCCTCATCGCACTGGGAGCCGCCAAGTTCACCATCGTGGCCAGGTGGTTCATGCATCTGAGGTTCGACAAGCCGCTCTAGAGCCGCTTCTTCGTCATGGGGCTGTTCGGCGCCCTGGCAATGTTCACGGTCGTGCTGTTCACCTTCGGGCTCCTGGTCGGCAACTAGTCGTGATCTAGTGGAGCTCGATCTCAGCTTCCATATGCACTGGGACGTTCTCGGCATCGTCCTTGCCCTCGGAGTCGGTTACACCTACGGCCTGCGCCTGCTGATGCCAACCCTGGCTCCTCGCGGCGAAGTTGCAGTGACCCGACGCCAACGGATCTTGTTCTTCAGTGGCCTCGGGCTCATGGCGGTGGTAACGAGCTGGCCGGTGCATGACATCGGGTCTGAGAGCTTGTTCATGTTCCACATGACGGAGCACATGGTGCTGGCGCTCGGCGTACCGCCGCTTCTCTTGCTCGGGACGCCGTGGTGGCTGCTGCGTGCTCTGGTGGCCCCGATACTGCCGCTCATCCGCTTCGCTACCAGGCCCCTCGTGGCATTGGTCGCCTTCAACGTCACGCTGGCTGCCCTCCATGCCCCAGGCGTCGTCGAGCTGATGGTCACCAACTCGCTGTTCCACTTCGCAGCCCACTCGATCTTGCTGGTGACGGCCGTGCAGATGTGGTGGCCGGTGGTTGGGCCCATACCGGATACGCCCCGGCTGGAGCCTTTTCCCCGGATGGGATACCTGTTTCTGCAATCCCTGGTGCCGACCGTGCCTGCTTCCTTCTTGACCCTCTCCGAGAAGCCTCTCTACAAGATCTATGAGACCCTCCCGCGGTTGTGGGACATCTCGCCTCTCACTGACCAGACCGTTGCCGGCCTCATCATGAAGCTCGGTGGCGGGGCGGTGTTGTGGACGGCCATCGCTATCACCTTCTTCAGCTGGGTTGCGGACGACGAGCGCGCCGCCGTCGCCGCGAGCCACACGTGAGGGCCATCGCTGCGGTTGCCCTGGTGGCGCTGGTGGCATGCGGCGGCTCCGACAAGGCGGTCGAGGGGCGTCTGGCCGAGGTAGACAGCGACCTCTTGGTTGTGCGGTCCTTCGCGCTTCTCACCGATGACGGAGAAAGGCTCGAGTTCAAGGTGGAGGCCGGCGCGACCTTCCACGGTGGGCCCATAGCTCACATCCGCGATCATCTTCTGTCAGGAGAGTCGGTTGTCGTGTTCTACGAGGAACGCGGCGGAGATCTGGTGGCTACCGGGGTCGAAGACAGCTAGTCGGTTGGGCCTTGGTGATCGGAGCGGGTTAGGTAGGTGGCCCCTGCCAGGACGCCGACGGCTATGACCGATGCCACAGCGATGGGGAAGGCGGTGCCGACGCCGTCGATGAGCAGGACTCGAGAAAGCCCGAAGACCGTTATCGCGATCACGACCAGGGCTAGAGCGGGAATCGCCATGGCAGGAAGGCTCTCCGCCATGAATGCCCGCCGGTTCTGGGGCCAAGCCTCGCCTTCAAGGGCAAGCGCTGCAGCGTTCGAGTACTTCTCAGCAACGAGAGCGACAACGCCCCCGGCCATCGCACCGGCACTGATGAAGGTGACGATGCCTCGGAACGCCGAGATGGTCACAACTTCGTTGGTGATCGTGCCTCCGATTCCGATGCCAATGCGCAACATGGAGTAGGCAGCGATCGCTCCCACAGCGGCGCCGAGTATGGAGATGGCGCCGGAGGAGAATCTCGGTTCGGCCGGGCGCCGCGAGCGCATGGCCGCGGTCGTGACATAGGCGATGAGGGCGCCTCCGAGGATTCCGAACCCCAAGACATATAGGTACATGGCGTCGGTCCCGGCGGTCATGGTCCCTCTGCCTGATCCCGTTGTCGGGTCGACCGTGGTGAACCCTGCTGCGTCGTCGATGACGGTTCCCGCAGCCATCGCCATGCCCACGATGGCAAGGAATGCTCCTGCGAGCACACCGGCACTTGGGATGGTCATCTTGCGATTCATTGTGTTGCCTCGGCGTTGCCGACCCACGGATCCCCCGGGATCGTCATGCTAAGAGGTGCAGGCATCGGGTGAGAAGATTCCGCCGACCCTGCCGTCTGTGTCGGCTGAGGTCACCGGACCGTGCAAGAGCAGCGATCCGTCGGAGCCTCGAAGTTGGAACTCCAGTCCGGACTCGGGGTCGACCTCGTATGTCACCGTGAAGGTGTCTGCGTATGTGGACTCGAGGTCGGCGACGTTGTCGCCGGCTCTGAGTCCGCTGACGGTACGTAGGTCTGCCGCCAGCGACTCCAGGTCTCCGAATGCGAGATCGAGTCGATAGGCCACGAACGATGGAGTGGCGTCGGGGTTGAGAATGATGACACCAAGTGGTCCCCAGCGAACGAAGCGAACCGGGTCCCCGTCGCAGGTTCCCAGGGTGCCTGTCGAAATGTAGGTCCCTGTGTCCTCGTCGGGTTGGCCGAACGTCGCGACCAGGCGTCCCAAGGTTGTGTCCCCATCGTCACCGAATCGGAGATCGCCAAGGCCGCTCGAGCCCATGGCGAGGGCTTCGAGAAGAAGGGGGTCGCCGACCGCCGAGATGGGAACGGCAGGCAACGTTGTCACCGTCGGAGCGGTGGTCGGGATCACGACTGTCGTCACGGTGCTGCCGGTCGCCGACGTGCCGGTCGATGCCACGGTTGTCGCCACCGTCGCGGGTACTGCGGTGCCACCATCGTCGCTACGGAATACCAAGAACCCCACGATGCTGACGGCCGCCAGCGCGATGCCGATTATCAGCCCAACGAGGAAGGGTGGCAAGGAGGAAGGAGGAACCCTTGGCGGCTCCCCATTCTGGGGGCTACCGAGGGGCCACCCGGGGTCGCCGTGGTCCTCCTCGATATCGCCGAGCTGCGCATAGGGAGAGGTGTCGTCTGGTCGAGACGGTGGCTGCGTCCGCCGCATAGTCACCTCGGGAGGTAACCCGTCATCGGCGGCGTCGTCGTTCCCAGCTGGAGGCGTCGGCTCTGTTGGCGGTTCGAAATCGCTCACTGTCGCACCATCTTATGAAGGGTCAGTCGAGCGGCCCTCCCGCGATTCTCAGGTCGGGATAGGCCTCCTGCAGGATGGAGGAGAACGTTGCCGTTGGCTTGAGGACGGCCGCTCCGGCGGAAGTGGTGAAGTTCTCCACCGGGATCGTGAGGCGCTTGAAGTCGGCCTGGTCGTGTCCGCGCAGGCTCCACACCAGTGAGATAGCAGATCCAATCGTGAGACGGGAGTCCACCGTGAACGTGTCGCTCAAGCTGTCAACCTTGTTTGTGAGATCGCCGAGGGAGCTGAAGTCCTGAAGCCTTTCGAAGAGCTGGAAGATCACGTCCTGTTGATGCTGATGACGGGTAAGGTCGGACTGGCCTGGCACCGCTCGCCAGGTCCCGTTGACGAGCTCCTGGGTCTTGCGTGTCCTCACCCATCCCAGGGCCTGGGCACCGGTGGCTTGAGTGCACCCGGCCGGTAGTGACAGCCAGGCATCGGCATCACGAACTGGGTTGTCGACGCAGATGGTGACGCCACCGACGTCATCGATGATCTCGTCAAAGCCGTCGAAGTCGAACAAAGCGAAGTGGTCTATCTCGACGCCTGTGAAGTCCTCCACCGCCAGCGCCAGCAACTCGGGTCCGGAAGCGGAGTCGCCACAACCGTTGTAGTTGGCATTGATCCTCATCATCTCTCCACCACAGGGACTTGGCAGGTAGAGATCGCGCGGCAAGGAAACGATGGATGGTTCTGCCCCGTCAGGTAGCAGGAACAGCAGGATCACATCCGCCAGACGGCCCTGGAAGCCGCTGCCGACGACGAGGAAGGAATCGAAGGTGGCGTCATCAACGGGTGGGCTGACAACGAAGGGAGCGACCGTCTCTCCAGGCAGTGGGTCCGGTATCGAGGGGAGGCCCAGCCGAGTAACCGTGGGGTTGTAGGGGATCTTCTCGACGGAATTCCATGAACTCCAGAGCTGGATGCCTGTCCAACCGACGAAACCGACTAGCACGAGAAATGCTGCCGCCACCACGCGCTTGACCGTTACCAACCGCGGCCGCTCGATGGCAGAAGCACGCATCGTCGGCTACTCGCTACGACCTGCGATGTACCCCTCGTATTCGAGGTGGAGGATGATCTCCATCGTCGAGTCCGCGCGCTCGGGGTCGACGATGAGGTCGACGAGTGTTCCGCCGTGTGGTGGGACGAGATTGTCTGTCATGAGGCTCCTGGGAGCGCGTTGAAGTATCGAAGAGGATTGGGCGGCGCGGATTCTATAGGTGTCACCAACCCCCGCTAACCGTCAGGCGCTGCAGCGGAGGGGAGATCTGATCGAGGTGACGAGGTCTGGGTCGGACCCCG
>JAZFSG010000124.1:0-8450 GCA_036446035.1 Acidimicrobiia bacterium
TTGAGGTAGGCGTTGCAGGCACCCGTCGTGACGGTGAACCCGGACGGTACGGGAACGCCAAGACGCGTCATCTCGCCGAGATTGGCACCCTTGCCACCCAGCAGACCCCGCACCTCGTCCCAGTCCCCTCCTACCGAGTCTTCAGCGAGGTCTACCTGATCGAAGCGATACACCCATTTCGTGGACGTCATGAAATCTCCCCGTAGAGCGAAGTATTTGGTGTCATTGTGTGGTCTATGGACACGGACCCGTAGGGCCGTTAGACCCCCCCTCCGCCCACGTGGGCCGTGGTGCCCGCTCCCCCTTTGAGAGGCTTCCTAGGGCATGCTCTCGATAGGAAGCCCCCCTCCCCGGCTACGCCGTTTTTCCCCCTATGGGGGGAGAAACGAGACCGAGTTCGCCACGGGTTTCCTCCCCTCTAGGGAGAGGTGGCCGAGCGCAGCGAGGTCGGAGGGGCTTCCGTTCCCAAGAGATGTCGCGCAGAAGCCCCCCTCCCCGGCTTCGCCGGTACTCCCCCCTATGGGGGGAGAAACGAGTTGGGCTACGCCCTCCTGGCGTCTCTAGCGGACGACGATTCAGGAGCGATTACTTCCAGCTTCAGCGGATCGTCCGCTCCCATAGGTCGAGCCACGATTTGGGCTCTTCGAGGTCGTCATCGAGAACCGAGTTGAGTGCTTGGTTCACGCGGCGCCGTACCCGCCGCCCGATTCTCCGCACCCATCCGACGACGGCCGCGACGCCGAAGACGAAGAGGCCGAGGCCGAGGGCGGCGCCCGCCGCTTGAGCCAGCAATGGCCCAAGGATGACGAACGCCAGGATCCACACCCAGGCCCGTCTCCGAGCTGGTCTGGTTCCGATGTTGATGGAAACGAGCTGTCGATCGCTCCTGTCCTGAGGCGTCACCTCGACCCGCGCCCGCGTCTGCCTGACGAACTCATCGAGTCGAGCGGCCAGCTCGTCTGCGGTTCCCGGGGCGAGGATCCCACCCCTCACCGTGTCGGGAACCGTGAGGCGCTCCGAGGCGCTGGCGTTGTGGTCCTTCTCGGTCTCGAGCTCCTGCAGAAGCGCCTTCTTCAGGGCCTCTTCTGTGATCCCTACCTCGAGCGCGATCGACTTCAGTGTCTCGTAGTCAACGGTGGCGGCGGCAGCCCTGGCTTCGGCCTTCGCCTTGGCATCGACCTCGACGGCACGGCCGAGGATCCGCTCTGCCAAGTCGTGGCTGACGGCGTCAACGCTGTCGGCCAGCTCCTCGGCAGCGACCCGTTCCCGTTCCTTGCGGCTCTGATGCTCGATAGACATGTTGAGAGGCCTCAGCTCCCGATGTCGTCGTCGCTGAACTCCCGCGGAGCGTTAAGGCGCAGCTTGACCCTGTCCTCAGCGCCGGGAGTGCCGAAGGCTGTGATCACATCGCCAACCCGAAGCATGGTGGATCCCTCGGGGACCATGAGCTGGCGACCTCGTTGCACCGACACCAGGGTGCACCCGTCGGGCCACGCCACCTCGCGCAATGCGCGGCCGGCAGCGATCGACCCTTCGCTGATCAAGAAAGAGAAGAACTCGGCGCCGGTCCCAACGCGAGCTCGCAGCCGCTGGCGGCCCATCTCGGCGTTGACCTCGGAACTGAGAGCGTGGTGGTAGGCGCGCACGGCGTCCTCTCGACGGAACATCCCGAGTAGATGCTCCGGATCGTCGGCGGCAACAACGGGTAGACGACCAACGCCGAGCACCGCCATCCGCTCCATGGCGAGGGACACAGGGGAATTGGGGTTGACGGTCGTCGGATCTGGAGTCATGGCGTCCCGTGCCATCACCGACTCCGAGGGACCGCCGAGACGGAGGATGTCGGTCACCGTGACGATGCCGACGAGGCGCCCGTCTTCGGTGACGGGAAGGCCATGGTGACGAATTCGGTCGAGAGTCTCCTGAACCTCGTCCAACCCATCCGTCGGAGATACCACAACAGGCACGGTCGACATGACCTCGCCAACGCTTACCGTGTCGAGAACATCGACCTCGCCGCGTTGCGTCCGGCGGATGCCCATCCGGGTGAGGGCCATCGTGTAGACGCTCTCGCGGTGCAACACCTCGGTCAGCAGAGTCGCCAGCGTCGTTGCCAGCATCAGCGGTAACACCAACCCGTAGTCCTGGGTGATCTCGAAGACGATGAGAATCGACGTCAGTGGCGCCCTGGCGACGGCTGCGAACACCGCCGACATGCCAACTAGGGCGAGCGCCCCTGGGCGTAGCTCGGAGAACCCCCACACCGGCTCTATGAGAGCTGCGAAGCCGGAGCCGACGGCCGCTCCTATGAAGAGGCTCGGAGCGAACGCTCCACCGGAGGCGCCCGAACCCATCGTTGCTGAGGTCGCGATGATCTTCAGCAGCGCCAGGGCGCCGAGCACCCACCAGGTGAGCGAGCCAGAGCCAACCAGGAAGCCGACGAAGTCCTGACCGGTCCGCAGCACGTCGGGGGCAATGGCATCCGCCTCGTCGTAGATCCAGGTCGAGGCGAGGCCAGCGAACGCCACTACGAGGCCAAGGCTCGCCGGTATCGCCCACTTCGGAAGGCTGAGGCGCGGCCCGAGGTCCTCGAAGAAGGTGAGGCTGCGCAAGAACAGATAGGCGGCGACAACGGCCAACAGCCCGACGGCGGCGTACGCCAGCAATTCGCGGGCGTCGGTCAGCGGATACTTGACGATGGGGAAGCTGAGGTCGGAGCCGACCAGGCTCCGAGACACAACGGCTGCCGACACAGACGCCACCACCACCGTGTTGAGGTGGCGGATGTGGAAGCCACCGAGCACGACCTCCATGGCGAAGAGCATTCCGGCGATCGGAGCGTTGAACGAGGCGCCGATCCCGGCACCGGCACCGGCGGCAACAAGGCTGCGAGCGTGCTGCTCGCTGAGGCCCGTCCATCGGGCGAGGGCAGAACCAACTGCCGAGCCGATCTGCACGATGGGGCCCTCCCGCCCAGCGGACCCACCAACGCCGAGGGTGATGCTGGTAGCGATGATCTTGAGCGACGCCACTCGGCGTCGGACGTGACCGCCGGCGATGATGAGAGCCGCCGCCACCTGCGGCACGCCATCTCCAGCCACCTCTGGGGCAAAGCGCTCTGCCAGCCACCAGGCGACGGTCAGCCCCAGCGGGATCATGATGAACATCCACAGCCAGTTGCCGGGCAATGCCTCAGCCACCTCCCCGGTTCCGTCGGCGACGAGCGCGATGCCCTCCACCAGGAGGTAGGCGGCGACGCCGACGAGGGCGCCGACCACGACCGCTACGAGCATCAGACCAGCGGTGTGGTCTGGCTTCCAGGCTGACCGGAGAAAGTTGACGATGCGGCGCACTCTGCGAGGCTAGGTGTGCCAATCCTTCGTCGAGTCATCTCGCGGTGCGGCCTGGACAGCAGCCAGGCATGATGAAGGTGCCACCGTCATCGAGTCGCCGCAGCTCCGTAGCATCGCACCCCGCCCCGTCGCGAGCTCCGGGTGCCGGCCGGAGGCCCCAGGACCGCCACCAACCACCGCTCTCGACTCCAGCGCAAAGCGAAAGGAGGCGCGTCGCGCAGCTGGGCTTGGGGAGGGGTCGTGGCCGGAGTGGATTGACTCGGCGGATTGGCATCGCATACAATCGATTATCGATGAAGTTCTCTCACAGGACGTCCGGTCTCCCCCTGGCGGATCATTCGAGCAGGCCGCGTTCGAACGGTCTTCCGAATGGGCCGACCGCCATAGCCGTCACCGAGCCACCGACTCGCTGCGCCTGCGGATGAGAACTCGTTCCGTTGGCACGAGCAGGACGGCTTCGAACAGGTCAGGGACCTGATGGATTTCATCACCGACTCGGTGGTCATCGGGCTGACTCAGCACGCGCCGCTCATCTTGGCGGCCATCGGCTTCGCACTGATCTATCGCCTTTCTGGCCTCATCAACGTCGCCTATTCCGAGACGATCACGCTCGGCGCCTACATCGGCATGTGGATCAACACCACCTTCGACCTCAACTTCTACACCATTCTGCTGCCGACCGGAATCATCGCCGGATTGATCAGCGTCGCTACCTATCTCACCATCTTCCGCCCAGCCAAGCAGCGCAACGTCGGTGCCCTCGAGATGATCATCATCTCCTTCGGGCTCTCCATCTTCCTGCGCCACGGCCTGCAATTCGTCTTTGGGTACCCCGTCCGGTTCTACGACGTGCCTCCGCCGGACACCATCCGGGTGCTCGGCATCGGTGTGTCGTCGTTCCGATTGGCGGCTTTAGGCAGTGTCGTGGCCCTTGCCTTGCTCCTCTTCTGGTTCATTCAGCGCTCCGGCTACGGCCTCCAGATCAGAGCGCTCGCCAGCGACGAGAACCTGGCGCAGGTAAGCGGAATCCGGCCGCTCACCGTTACCGTGTTGATCTGGTTCATCGCCGGAGTCGCCGGCGGTCTCGCCGGAGCCTTCTATGGAGTCGGGTCTGCGGTGGCGCCGCTGCTCGGTTGGCGCCAGTTCCTCTTCATCTTCTTGGTCGTCATGGTCGGAGGAGCCAAGAACCTCGGCGGCGTCATCGTCGTCGGCGCCGCCACGGGCGTGGCGCTGGCCGCTATGAACCTCCAGTTCGGTCAGGCGCTCTACGCACAGCTGGCGTTGATCATCGCCTTCGTGCTGCTCCTGAAGGTGCGCGGCCGACGGTTCGCAGACTTGGGAAAGGTCTAGCGCATGAACCTCGACTGGCTCGACGCGTTTCTGCTCTTCGGAGTCTTCGAGGTTGTGATGGTGATCGGTCTGGCGCTGCTGCTCCATCTACAGATCGGGCTGGTCCGGATCGCCAACTTCGGGGTTGTTGGCTTCTGGGGTCTCGGGGCATACGCCTTCGGCGCCAGCTTCACCAAGATCGACTGGTCGCTCGGAGAGCCCTGGCCCTTCCTTATCTCTGTGGTCGTCGGGACCATCGTCGCCGGCCTTGGCGGGCTGTTGGTTGGCTGGCTGATCGCTGACCTCGACACGGACGGCGTACTCGTCGGCACACTCGGGTTTGCCACCGCAGTCGTAATCCTGGTCACGACGCAAGACGGCCTCACCGGTGGAGCGCTTGGCATGAGTGGCCTCAGGTTCCCCTTCGACATCGGTAAGACCAAGGCCAACGAGTTGCTGTGGTTTGGGATACTCGTCCTCGTGGTGGGGGCGATCTTCTACTACGTGGCACGGGTCCATCGCTCTCCGTATGGGCGCCTGCTGATCGCCGTTGGCGACAACGAACCGCTCGCCCGCAGTCTTGGAAAACCGGCGTTCCGTGCAAAGCTGTGGCTGTTCGCGATCGCCTCGGCGGGCATGGGACTGCTCGGAATCATGAGTGCAACGATGTTCCACCTGCTGATACCGGAGGCCATCGGGATCAACGTCACGCTGGCCGCCATCGTCGCGTTGGTGCTCGGAGGCACGGCGCGGGTTTGGGGGGCGGTCGTCGGAGCGATTCTCACCGTGGGGTTATTCGAGATCCTGGTCCAGTTCTATCTGCCCTTCCCGCGCTCGTGGTACACACAGGCGATCCCCGTACTCCGCGAGATGGTGTTCGGTGCCGCACTGATCATTGTCCTTCTCGTCCGACCGCTCGGCATCCTGGGCGATATGAGGCGGGACAAGCTGGTGAGGAGGATGCACCGTGGGTGACATCAGGAACGTCGCGGCCGCGACTCGTCCGCAGATCCGAATCGAAGGAGTCAAGAAGAGCTTCGACGGTCGAGTCGTGGTCGACGTCGACGAGCTGATCCTGGGAGGGCATCCGATCGAGGGCCTGATCGGACCCAATGGGGCCGGCAAGACCACCCTGATGCGGATGATCATGCACTCGACAAGGCTCGACGAGGGCAAGATCGCCTACCGGCGGGGGGATGGAGACGACGAAGTCGTGCTCTCGAATCTGCCAACTCACCGGATGGCAGACATCGGGATCGTGAAGAGCAACCAGGTGATTCAGGATTTCGACAACCTGACGATCTGGGACTCGCTGCTGCTGGCGGTGGCCGAGGCCTCCAACGAGCGGTCCTACCAGATCTACCGCGAGAAGCGCGTCTTCGAGGCGCATGCCGAAGACATCCGCTGGTATCTCGAACGATTCCCTTTCGAAGATCCCAATGGATTCGCCAAATCAGCCGGAGAGAAGAAGATGCTCGACATCATCCGATGCCTGCTGCTGCGGCCCGAGGTGCTGTTGCTCGATGAGCCCACTGCAGGCCTGCCAGAGGACCTCAGGGACGACCTGATGGAAGTGGTGAAGGAGAAGTCAACCACAGAGAACATGTTGGTGGTGATCGTCGAGCACGACCTGGAAGTCATCTGGACCATGAGCGACTACGTCCACTTCATGGCGGAGGGAAGCGTGATCCTGCGCGGCGAACCAGACTGGATCCGAGAGCACGAGACGGTGGTGGAGAAGTATCTGGGCAGTGGACATGTTGCAGGCTGAGGGCATCCGCAGTGGGTATGGCGGCGTAACCGTGATCAAGAACCTCGACCTCGACGTTGGTCACGAGATATTCGCCGTGCTGGGCGCCAACGGAGCAGGCAAGACGACCTTGCTGGCCACCCTGGCCCGATTGATTCCACTGATGGAAGGTCGGCTGCTGTTCGACGGAGAAGACGTCTCCAAGCTGCCGCCATGGGAGACGGCGGCCCGTGGACTGGGATACGTGCCGCAGGAGAAGGGCATCTTCGCCGACCTCACGGTCCTGGAGAACCTGCAGGTGGGTGGGATGATCGGCAGCAGGTCCCCTCTGGATCGGATTGATGAGATAATCAGTTTGTTCCCGGACCTCGCTGACAGGCAGGACCAGCTGGCGGGCACACTGAGCGGAGGCGAGTCGCGGATGCTGGCATGTGGACGAGCCTTGATGCAGGATCCAAGGCTGCTGCTCCTCGATGAACCCACTGCCGGTCTCTCCCCCCTGTACGTCGACAGTTTCTTCGAGCGCATTCGAACCATCCACGACGCAAAGGACGTCAGCATCATCCTGGCGGAACAGAACGCCACCAAGGCGCTCGAAGTCGCCGATCGGGTGATGGTGCTGAACCTCGGAGAGGCGTCCGTGACTAGGGACGCCTCGGAGGTGACGATCGAAATACTCAAGGAGGGCTACAGGATCTGAATGAGGACGGATATAGGGCCCGAACGGGTCCATGGCTTGTGCTGTCAAGCACAGAGGAGAAAGAAGGGAAGATGAAGAAACGAATTACGAGAGCGGGGGGAGTGCTGGCGCTACTGCTGGCTTTCGCCCTGATTGCGGCGGCTTGTGGCGACACGACTAGTGAGACGGTCGCCACCAGCTCCGGCACGGCCGCCCCTGCCACAGAGGCTCCGGCGACGGAGGCTCCGGCGACAGAGGCACCGGCAACGGAGGCCCCGACGACAGAGGCTCTGGCTGAGAACGTGGTTGTCTGTGAGCTTGCTTACTACACGGGTGAGTTCGCGGCCTTCGGCGCCTTCTTGACGGCGGGTGTCCAGTTCCCCATCGACAACATCATCAACAACGACCCGCCACTGGGTCGGACTTGGGAGTTTGTCAGCGAGGACCTGGGTACGGTCGGTGAGGGCCAAGCGGCTCGCACTTGCCTCGAGCAGCACGGGGCCGAGATCCTGGTGAGTCCGGCTCATGGGTATCAGACCTATCGCGACTTCATGCAGGAGTGGCTCGAAGACAACGACTCGCCGCTGATGCCGACGGTTCACGGCGGGACTATCCCCGGCAACCTCGGTGGGATCGGCACCGAGCCGATCTTCCGGGCTCAGGGACTCGACGAGGCCTTGGGCATGACCGGCTCGCTGTACGCGGATTCGGTTGGGGCGAAGACAATGGTCATCTTCGCCACTGAGGTCGAGGGCTTCCAGATCGCGGCGACCGCGGCGGCTCTGACGGCCGACGCAGTCGGGATCACGGTTCTGGAACGCATCGACGTTCCGGCTGAGCAGCCCTCTTACAGGGTTGAAGCCGAGAGAATCGCCGATCTGGCTCCAGATGTCGTGATCGTGCAGGCAGGCGCCATCGAGTCGTCGGTTCTGATCAATGAGACCGCCGAAGCCGGCGCCTCGCTGAACTGGATCGGCGAGACCGGCTGGGCCATTCCTGAGTTCATGGAAGCGCTGGGAGTCGAGGCTGTCAGCGACCAGCAGGGCATCGGCTTTGCGGCGTTCGACTACAACGACTCCACCCCGGCGTGGGAGTTCTACTCACCACTGTGGGAGGACACTCCCGGCTTCGGGGACACCCATGGCGCGGCTTCCGACCAGTACCACTTCTCGGCCTATGACCTGATGGTTCACACGGCGCTCGCCGTTGCGAAGGCCGGGTCGTACAACGCCAGTGACTGGGCTCCGGCGATGTTCGAGGTCGGTGATCCGCCAGGAGAGGTGTGCTACACGTATGCCGGGTGCCTGGCGCTTATCAGGGCAGGCGAGGACGTCGACTA
>JAZFSG010000125.1:0-26113 GCA_036446035.1 Acidimicrobiia bacterium
CTAGCTCCTCTTGACCGACCCTATAACGTCCGCTGGACCCCGCCCTCCGAACCCCTGATCACACACTGATCACAAACGCCCAGGGATCAGCCGGGACGAGGAGGGACAGGACGGGACGCCAACCCGAGAATCTCCAACTGGAAAGGACAGAACGGGACCAGGAGGTACACGTCGGCGAACCTGACACAAAAGATTCCTAACACTCCGACGCGAGGCCCGCTACGCGGCGACGGCAATCGGCTCGAGGTCGGGGACTTCCGTCTCCAGGTTGCGAATCCGGGGGAGGTTCCAGGCAACGGCCACGACGCCGACGACAAAGAGGCCGATTAGCACGAACATGAGCCCGATACCGCGTCCCGGCCCCGACCCAATGATCGATCCAAGGGTTCCCGATGAGTCTGCCATGTACGGTTCGAATACCCGGTCGGCCAGAGTACCGGCGAGCACGTAGGCGAGCGGCGCAGCCGCAATCGCCGAGACCTGGCGGATCGCAAACACACGTCCTTGCAGCGACGGAGGAACCTTCGACTGCCAGATCGACTGGCTCGAACCACCGGCGATCGGATGGGTGGTGTTCATCAGCAGGAGCCCGAAGATCACGAGGGCGACCGAGGGGCGTAGACCCACCAGCAGCAGCCCGATACCCATCGCGAGGATCGGGGCGTAGATGCCTGCGATGCGGTTCTTGGGCCCGCCCCACATGGTGAGAACAAGACTGCCGGCGATGATGCCGCCGGCACCAATCGAAACGATGAGTCCGGCTGTCTGTTCGCTTGTGATGCTCAGCAGCAACGGGATCGCCAGCACGCCCGTGAACCCGAAGGCGAAGTTCACGACAACGAACGAGAGCATGAGGATGAGTAGCGCTCGCTTCTCCAGCACGAAGTCCAGACCCAGCTTGGCCTCGAGGAGGAGGCCCCGCACACCACGCCCGATACGCTCGCTGGGCTCGGCGGCGGGAAGGCGAACCCGCAACAGCGTGCCCACGGCGAAGAGGAACGTGACGAAGTCGACGACGAACAGGATCGTGAGCCCGGACCACACGACGACTGCCGCCGCGATCGTGGGAGCCGCTACCTGACCGATACTCCCGGCCAGCTGCACGAGCCCGGACGCCCTGGCGTAGTGCTCGGGCTCGACGAGTAGGGTCGTCGCCGCGGAGTAGGCGGGAAACTGAAACGCCTGGAACAACCCACTGAATGACAGAGTCACGTAGAGATGCCAGATCTCCAGGTTGCCGGAGACCAGCAGCAACATGGTGGCGAAAGTGCCGACGGCGGCACCGCTGTCGGCCAGGATCATCGCCCACCGACGATCCCAACGGTCGATCAATGCCCCGGCGAAGGGCGACACGAGCAGCTTCGGTGCCTGGGAGGCCAGGATGATCAGCGCCAGTTGGGTGGCGGATCCGGTCTCGAGGAACACCCAGATCGACAGCCCGAAGGCCGTCATGGCCGAGCCGAGGTTCGAGACGAGCTGGCCAAACCAGACGATGCCGAATGTGCGGGCACCGGGGGCTGCGAGGAAATCTCTCATGAAAACTGCTTCACTAGATTATTTTCTCAATAAACTATATACTAAGAAACATTCTATGGGAAGATGGATTTATGGGAGAGCGAGATCATCCGATCTGGCGCCGGGCCGCAGCACACACCTTGCATGCGTCGCTGATCCTCAAGGCATCACTGGAAGAGCGCCTGCAGGAAGAGACCGGGCTTTTACTCGCCGACAACGAGGCGCTGCTGAATCTGTCCGCCGAGGGCTCACTGCTGCGGATGTCCGAGATTGCCCGCCGTCTCATCCTCAGCCGGGGAGGGACCACCAAAGTCATCGACCGGCTCGAGGAAATGGGACTCGTCGAGCGCCGGCCCGACCCGGAGGATCGGCGCGCCACGATCGTGGCCATCACCGATGCGGGGCGTGATTCCATGGCCGAGGCCCGCGGCGTGATCGACTCCATCCTCGAGGAGATGTGGGCCGAGCACATCACCGACGATGAAGCTGAGTTCCTGGTAGAAGTCATGGATCGGGTCCTCAAAGCCAACGACTGCGAGCTCCACGAGCCCTAAGCGGCCTGAGAAGCCAGCCGATCGGGCGAATCCGCAAGTCGTGCGTCGGCCTTGCTCCGGCCTCCAACCCGTTCGCCAATGCGATGGGCGCTGCCGAGCTCGAGGTTGCGGTGCCGGTGACCACCGACACCACCTACCTGGCCTCGCTCATCGCAGCCGACAAGCTGGTGCCGGTGGCAGGGGCCTTCGGGCTGGGGTAGCGGCAACGCCTGCGGCGTTGCTTGGGAGTTACTTCGCAAGGCCTGGCAGACCCCGTTCGGCTGATCACGAACTGATCACAAACGCTCAGGGATCAGACGGTACGAGGAGGTACGGGAAGGGACGTCAACCTCGGAATCCGCAACAGGAAGGGACACAACGGGACCAGGAGGGACGGGCCGGGACGTAGGCCTTGGGACTTTTAATCCGAAGGTCGAGGGTTCGATCCCCTCCCGGCCCACCAAGAAAGCCCTGGTCAGCTCGCCTTCCGCTGCAACACGCTCTATCGATAGGCGCATCGCCGCCGCTAGGACACCGCAGCCGGGAACTTGGTTCGAGAGTTCTCGCCAATGCTGTGGAACCGTTTGGTGTGGCCCGGTGTATCTAGGGGTATGAGACGTGTTGTTCTGCTCCTAGCTGTTGGTCTGATTGCTGGATCGTGTGCGAGCGAGAGCGAGGGTGTTCCCGCCCCCGGCCTCGGCGCGGCTGAGCCGGTCACGACGGAGCAGTTCGAATGTCCGGTCACCGTTCCCAACGCCTTCACGCCGCCCGATCCCTACCCCAGGGCCGCCACCTTTGGCGTCTGGCACGGCACCGCCGAGCTGTGGACAGTGCTCGGTCCCGACGGCGAATACCTGGTCACCAAGGGCTTGTGGTGGAGCAGGAACTTCCCCGGCGGAGCCGAAGAGGAGCAACCAGACATCTCGATCGTAGCGGTGCGTCTCGACGCTGACGCTCCACAGATGACGTCTGCCCATCCCGGCACCAACGCTCACACACCTCAGGACCGGTGGTTCATGATCAACGGCGTCGACCCCGAGGCGTCCGGATGCTGGGAGCTCACTGCCACATACAAAGGAGCCTCGCTCACCTACGTGTACGAAGCTCCTTAGTCAAGTCGGCCAGGAGCGCCAGGTCGTGGCGGTGGGTGTCGGTGAGGTCGTGACCCTCGTGGAAGAGGCGTTGCCCATTGGCCGCCGTTCCTGATCACACGCTGATCACAAACGCCCAGGGATCAGCCGGGACGAGGAGGGACAGGACGGGACGCCAACCCGAGAATCCCCAACAGGAAAGGACAGAAAGGGACCAGGAGGGACAGGGCGGGACCTACACCTTGGGACTTGGCATCAAGCCAGTTGCCACTGAGGCGAGGCCGCGTCAGATCTCTCTGTCGCCGGTAGAAGGGCGGTTCGCAGGGAGCTCCTTTACGTAGAGATCCTGCTGCGGGAACGGAATCGTGATGCCATGAGCGGCGAAGAGGCGGTAGATCTCTGAGTTCAACTCGTGCAGCACGAGGTCTCGGTCGGCCGGCCGCTCGATCCAGCACTGCAGCTCGAAGTCGAGGCTCGAGCTACCAAACGTCTGAAACCGAACCCTCGGCTCAGGAAAGCGCAAGGTCTTCGGCTGGCTCTCGGCGACCTCTGTGAGCACTTCGACGACCTCGTCGAGGTTGGAGCCGTAAGCAACTCCGACCGCCGCCTTGACTCGGTATCGGCTTGGTCCACCTGCCTCGTTGACGATCTTGGTCGCCCCCATCACGCCGTTCGGAATCGACACCTCGACATCATCGCGGGTCAGCAACCTCGTGGAGCGCAGGCCAATCTTGGTGACCTCGCCCCGCTCTCCGCTGTCCAAGATGATGAAGTCGCCGATCTCGTAAGGCCTATCCGAGAGGATCGCGACCCCGGCGAACAGATTCGACAGTGTGTCCTGAGCAGCGAAGCTCAGCGCAAGGCCGACAATGCCGGCTGACGCCACGAGACCCGTGACGTTGATGTCCCACACAACGAGGATCGCATAGACGGCAACGACGAAGAAGATCACCGCCGCAGCATTGGACAGCAGCGGTTCGGTCGTCGGCTGCACGATCCCGAACCGATCGGTGCTCCGCTTCATCGTGCCCAGCAACAACCGCGAGAACCGAAGCGCGAAAACGATCCACACGATGACCAAGATGGTCTGGACGATTAACACGGTGTTCTTCTCCAGCGTGGCACTCAGATCGAGCCGGTACGTGGCGAGAATCAGGCCGACGAGTGCAACTGTGGTGAAGATCGGTCGGTGCATGAGCTCGACGAGCTTGTCGTCGAACTGGGTCTCCGATCGGGCTGCAAACCGCCGGACGGACCCGGTCAGCAGCCAGTCGGTGAGCTTCGCCGCCAGGGCAAATGCCACCACGATCGCCAGTGCTTCGGCGTATGGGTATCGCTCAAAGAAATCACCGACGTCGCTCCACACCTCAGACATCCGTTCCAGCCCCTCTCGCTTCTCCTTGTCGCAAACCGACTGTAGAGGACCGGATGCCGATATAGGCCGAGAGGTTTTCTGATCCAGATGTGGCGCGTATCGAGATCGGCAGGCTGAGCCCAGGACTCCGCAAGGTTCCCCCTTCCTCGGTTGTGACCCCCTTCAGAGGGTACCGATGCCGAGCAATCCGACATCGACCTGACGAAGTGAGATCAGGAGAGGGTTCGATCCCCTCCCGGCTCACCCAGAGGCCCTGGTCAGCGCGAGCTTGCTCTGGTCGAGTGTTGCCTTGACGGTTTCGGCCCGGCGTCATCCAGCCAGTAGAGCATCGACTCGCCCAACGGCATCGGTTGCACCGAGCCGCTCCAGAGCCGAACGGGCACTAGTGAGCTCTAGGCGGGAGGCTGCATCGTTGCCGATGGCGGACTGCGCTTTGGCCAAAACGATCCGAGCCTGAGATGCCTCGAAAGGAAGCCCGAGCTCGTTCCAACCCTGGACCGCGGCCTTGGCGGGCGCAACGGCGTCGGTGGGGGTTAGGCCGTCTGCTGCGATGACAGCCCGCCGTTGCGAAGCGGCAGCACCCATCGCCACCGAACCGCACATCTCGGCGGCGTGCTCTAGCTCGTCGAGGCCATCCTGGGCCTCATTGACCCTTCCCAGCGCCAGCTGGATGTCTATCCACGCCGGGAGCATCCGCGCCCGAGCCAGCGGCCCCAACCCGGAGTCGAGAGCCGCTCGCAACAGCTCCTCGGCACCGTCGGCGTCCCCTTCTTCCAGGCGCAAGAGCGCCAGGCCAGGTAATGGCGTGAAGCCGTGCTCGTGGGCTGCCCCGAAGTGTTCTGCCGCCTCAGCCAGCCGTCCCGATCGCAGGTCGATCTCACCTCTTTGATACAGGGCCGCTCCCACGATTGGCGTAAACCCAGCCAGTTCATCCACCGCCTTCTCCAAATCCGCCACAGCTTCCTCCCACGACCCTCGCAGCCACTTCAGCTCGGCTCGGAAGATCCGACAAACCCCCGGGTAGGCCGAGTCAGAGTGGTTCTCACACCACGCCTGGGCGGCGTCGCTCCACTCTCCGGCTCGCTGATAGTCCGCAGCCTGGTCGCAGACTGACAACATGTTGCAGTATGAGCGCCCGGTAGTCTCGGCATCCAGCTCACCCCCAACCGCGGCCACCATGGCCTCGTCGACCAAAATCATCCCCTCCTCCACTTGGCCCATCGCCACCAGGAATCGGCCCTTGTCCTGCAGTCCGAGCGCCTCGAGATTGCGATCGTTTAACCGGCGGCCCATTTCTATCACCCCGTCGGCCAACTCAAGGCCCCGCAATGAGTCGCCCTCGGACTCAAAGGCAAGCACACTCTCAAACCGCAAGACGTGGCCTCGCGCTTCAGTGTCCTCGGCCCCCTCCAGTAATCCCTTGGCCCGCGCCAGCCACGCCTTGGAGACCGATTCGGCGAGGCGGAACTTGTAGGAGTTAGCCAAGGCGACGGCGATGAGGGCGGCCTCCTCCTTCTTGCCCTCGCGCACGTAGGCCCCGTAAGCCTTCTCCCGAATGGACACGCCCTCGTCACTGCGTCCCGTCCAATAAGCCGCCTCCCCCATCCGCTGCAGATCCTCGGCGTCCAGCTCGATCGCAGCTTCCGCACCGGCCAACGCGTCGTAAGCACGCTGCCAGTCCTGGGAGGCGTGTGCCTGGCGGCCTTCCGCCAACAGATCGGCCGCCTCTGCCACCGGAGTCAGCGACTTCAGTGGCGGGAAGTCTCTGGTAAGGCCGTCCTGCATCACCTGGAAGACATGCTCGGGCTGCTCTAGGTCCCGCAGTTGGTGCGGGCCAAGATCAACAAGTTCGACACCCTGCGGGAGTTCGTCGCGAGCCAGCTGGGCGGTCGCCAACGAAACCAGGATCTGTCCGCCGTAACCGGTCGACAGCAGCCGGGCGCACCGGTTGAGAGGCGGACCGAAGTAGTCGCCGTCCCGCTCATCAGCGTTGCCGCTATGCAAAGCCATCCGAACCAAAAGCGGTCCGACCTCACCCCAGTCTTGTGCACCGAGGGACGCTTGGGTCTGGGTGGCGGCATCGATGGCATCGCGTGGCGAAGAGAAAGCTGCACAGAACGCGTCTCCGGCAGTGGTGAATATGGTCCCCCCGTCGGCCTCGATGGATTGGCGCACAACGTTGTCGTGCTTGGCCATGGCGATTCGCATGGCATCGGGGTGTTGTTCCCAATGACGCGTACTTCCCTCGACGTCAGTGAAGAGGAATGTCACCGTCCCGGTTGGTTTTGCTGTCATCGGTCTAACTTAGTTAGTAGCACAATTTACGCTGGATCGGTTGGCGAAGTTCGGTCGAGCCGCGGCAAGCAAGCGCACAGATCACACCAAGTTGAGCCGGTGCCCACCCTTGGCTGTCCTGATCACAGACTGATCACAAACGCCCAGGGATCAGACGGGACGAGGAGGGACAGGACGGGACGTCAACCCGAGAATCCCCAACAGGAAAGGACAGAACGGGACCAGGAGGAACGGCCCGGGATGTACCCATTGGGACTTTAATCCGAAGGTCGAGGGTTCGATCCCCTCCCGGCCCACTCGAGGTGCCTATTAGGGAGGGTTCGGTGTCCCCTTCTGCCGTTAGCCCGGGGTCGATGTTGTCAGCGTGAGGTCTGTTGGTCCCGTTCGGCTGGAGCTACACCACTCGACAAGCCTTGATATCACAGCGATATGCCTGCCTGCTAGGGCCCAGCGCAACATAGGGAGGTGCTGGCCCAAGATGGGTAGTGGCTGCCGATGCGGAAGCGGTCGTCATTTGGCACGATGACGGTGTCACAAAGAGAAAGACAGGACCATGTATCCGTATTCAGAACACCTCACCCGAACAACCATCGATGATCGCCTGCGCAATAGCGCTCGGCGTCGCCAGATTCGTGACCTCATGACCCAAGACATGGACGAGCGCAGTGGCTGGGTCGCCCGCATCCTCAACTTCCGTATCTCGGCGCGGCAGGCCGGGACTAACCCAGCTCAGTAGGCAACCCAACGATCCTCGCACTTAGCGGCATCGCCTGAGCGACTGCGATAGCTGTACGATCGTTGGATGGAGCTGTACGAGCGAACGGGGGAGCTCGAGGTTCTCGCGTCCGCACTCGACGCGGCGGCTGACAGTCGGGGCTCGGTTGTGTTCGTCGGCGGTGAATCCGGGATCGGCAAGACCAGTCTCATCCGCGAGTTCTCCCGTTCCCTTGGCGATGATGCACGCGTTCTATGGGGAGCGTGCGATGACCTTTCGACCCCGCGGACCCTTGGACCATTCCGTGACATCGCCAGCGAGCTCGGCGGAGACCTCCGCGAGATGCTGGCAGAAGGCAAGCCGCCGTCTGAGCTATTCGACACTGTGATGGATGCACTCGACGCGGGTATGAGGCCAACGGTGGCCGTTATCGAAGATGCCCATTGGGGCGACAGTGCCACATTCGACATGTTGAAGTTCCTCGGCCGCAGGATCGGCCGTCGATCGGTGGTGCTGGTAGTCACCTACCGCGACGATGAAGTCACCGCAGACCATCCACTGCGACTGATGGCGGGTGACTTCGCAGCCGACGAGGTCCACCGGCTAACCCTGGCGCCCCTGTCGAAGTCGGCGCTCGAGTCCATGGGTGCCGGCCACTCGAGCACGCCCGAGGAGTTGCACGAGGCCACGGGAGGAAACCCGCTCCTCGTCAGCGAAGCCCTGGCGAACCCCGAGTCGGCGCTCACCGAGAATGTTCGCGATTCGGTGGTTGCCCGACTCGCACGGCTGTCAGCCGGGGCGAGGGAGGTTGCCGAGGTAACAGCCGTCGTGCCCGGGCAGATCGAGAGATGGGTGCTCGGTGAGGTGCTCGATGAGTCTGCTGAGTCCCTAGTCGAGTGTCGGGATCGGGGGCTGCTGGAGTTCGACGATCGAGCTGTTTGGTATCGCCATGAACTCGTTAGAGCGGCTGCCGAGGAGTCCCTTTCGGCCGATCGGCGCACAGCTCTCAACAAAGGGATCATGAGTGCTCTCGTCGCTCGAGAAGGCGACGTGGCACGGATCGTCCATCACGCCCGCATCGCTAACGATGGGGCGGCGCTGGCACGATTCGCTCCTGCGGCAGGACGACTGGCGTCAGCTGCAGCGTCGCATCGCGAAGCGGTCGCGCATTTCAGGCTTGCTATCGAACACTTGGAGCTTCTCGAGGAAGAGGACCAGGCTCGGCTTCTCAGGGACTACGCCATCGAATGCCACTCGACTAGCCAGGCCGCCGAGGGCCTCCTCGCAGCACAGCAATCTCTTGAGAAGTGGAGGTCGCTCGGTGACATCGAGCGTCAGGGTGAGATGTTGCGCTGGCTTTCACGTCTCCACTGGTGGCTCGGCGATGTCGAGGAAGCTGAGCAGACCGGAATCGACGCGGTTGAGTTACTCGAAACACTCCCACCATCGACCCACCTTGCGATGGCCTACAGCAACCTGGCTCAACTGCACATGTTGTCGCAGCGCCTGGAACCGACGGTGCACTGGGCCACCAAGGCGATCGACCTAGCTCGGGCGTTGGACGATCACCTAACCCTCGCCCATGCTCTGAACAACCTCGGCAGCGCTCGGGGACGGGTGGGGGACCTTTCCGGCCTCGTCCTGGTGGAGGAGAGCCTGGCGCTGTCGATTCGAGAGGGCCTCGACGAGGCTGGTCGGGCGTTCGCCAATCTGATATGGACCGCGCTCGACTATCGCGACTACGACACGGCGGAGCGCTACATAAAGGACGGCCTCGCCTACGTCGAAGAGCGGGAGTTGGAAGGTTCGATCTACTACCTAAGAGCGGAGAGGGCACGTCTCCACTTCGAACGCGGCGAATGGGCGAGCGCCGAGGACGACGCCCGCTGGGTCCTGAGCCGGCCCGAGGTGGCCGGTATTCCACAGATGCCCGCCCGCGCCACTCTGGCGAAACTCGAGGTACGCCGCGGAGATCGGGGCGCCGCCGAAACGGTCAACACCGCTTGGGAGCTGGCTCTCCCAACAGGCGAGTTGCAGCGGATAGCCCCTGTGGCGACGGCCCGTGCCGAGCTGGCGTGGCTGAGCGGGCGCGACGGTGAGATCGCAGCCGCAGTGACCGATGTCTACGAGTTGGCCATGGAAGCCAAGCAGCCGTGGGTGACCGATGAGTTGGCTTTTTGGATGTGGCGCTCAGGTACAGAGGTCAAGAGTCTGCAGGTTGGCGACACTCCGTACGGCTCACAGATGCATGGTCGGTGGGAGGAGGCGGCGGACAGTTGGGACCGCCTCGGGTGCCCTTATGAAGCTGCGGTCGCCCATTGCAACTCGACAGAGCCGGCATCCCTGCTGGCGGCGCTGGAGATCTTCGATGAGTTGGGTGCGGCACCGGCGGCTGCGTTGGTACGGCGTTCACTACGGGACCTAGGTGTCCAGGGAGTCCCGAGAGGGCCCAGGCGGGAGACGCGGGCCAACCCGGCAGGTCTGACACCGCGCCAGGTCGATGTGCTCAAGCTTGTGGCCGAGGGGCTTACCAACGCCGAGATCGGCGAGGCGCTGTTCGTATCGCCCAAGACGGTGGATCATCATGTTTCGGCTGTGCTCGCCAAGCTTGGGGTGTCGTCTCGTCTTGAGGCAGGGGCAGCGGCGTTAGAGATGGATCTCGGGTGAGAGCAAGCGGGTAGCCGCCAGACCTTCGCTCGGTACCCTCGCTGCGCTCGAGCGCTCTTGCTAGGTTCGTTCCCTTCCCGCGAACAGAGAGGGACACATGACCATGCGACGCAAGGCCTCGGGCCGATTTGAGCTGCCGATCTCGGCGGCTGAGGCGATCGACTACTTCACACCCGAGGGCGAACGAGCCTGGGTTCCAGATTGGAACCCGATCTACCCCACAGGGGACCCCTCCGAGTCGTCCGGCACCGTGTTCACGACTAGCGCAGGGGGGGTGGACACAGTCTGGGTTGTCCACCGCGTTGACCGAGTCGGGTACTCGTCGGCATATTCTCGGATCACCGTCGGTCACCATGCAGGCACGGTGCACGTTCGATGCGAGGACCTAGGCAGCGGACGATGCGCAGTTGCGGTGGAATACGACATGACCCTTCTCCCGGGAAGCGACCCGTCAGAGCTGGATGCATACGACGAGCCGTCCTTCGCAGGCATGATGGACGAATGGGCAACCGAGGTCAGCCGAACGCTGTTGGCCTAGTCCAATCCCCGATGACACACGCCGGACACCGTCCGCCGTAATCAGCCGAGCACGTTCGCCAGGGCGCTCAGAACGATGTCGGCGTGCGCCTCCTCGAAGACAAGGGGGGGTCGGATCTTGAGGACGTTGTCATGCGGCCCGGTGCGTCCGATGAGCACTCCGCGATCCTTCATGGCCTCCAGGATGCTCTCGGCGGCGGGTCCGTCTGGCTCACCGTCGGGATTGACGATCTCGACGCCAGTGAACAGACCTGCTCCCCGGACCTCGCCGATCACGGAACTGGTGATGGACTTGAGGCCGTCGCGGAGATAGTTCCCGGCGCGTTCGGCGCGTTCGGGGAGCTCCTCGCCGAGGGTGATGTCGAGGACGGCGGATCCGACGGCGGCCGCGACGTTGTTGCCGCCGAAGGTGGAGAAGAAGTAGTCCTCGTCGGCAAAACGGCCGGCGATGTCGCTGGTCGTCACCACCGCCCCCACCGGATGGCCGTTCCCGATCGGCTTGCCGAGGGTGACGATGTCGGGAGTGGCGGCACCGGCGGCGAACCCCCACATACGGGGACCGACCCGACCGAGACCCGCCTGGACCTCATCGGCCACGAAGAGGCCTCCTGCGGCACCGATCTGGGCCGCCGCACTGTCGAGGTAGTCGGGCGGGGGGTCGTGGATGCCGTCGCTTGAGAAGATCGTGTCGAGGAACAGGGCCGCCGGCGCCACGCCACGCTCGGCGAGGCTCATCACCGCCTTACCGACCTGCTGCTCGGAGCCCCCCGGCGGAGACACCGTCGCCACCCACGGCTCAAGGGGGCGGGTGCCATGCTCCTCGGGCGACATCGCCATCGTCACGGTGGTGCTGCCGTGGTATGCATGGTTTGTGATCACAACGCCTGTGTTGCCTGTCACCGCGCGGGCTATGCGAACCGCCAGGTCGTTGGCCTCGGAGCCTGAGTTGGTGAAGTAGCACACCTCGAGCCCGTGTGGGAGCAGCTCGCACAGCCGTTCGGCGTACCGCACGACTTCGTCCGTGAGGTAGCGGGTGTTGGTATTGAGCCGGCGCGTCTGGTGGGAGAGGGTGGCCGCCACCAGCGGATGGCCGTGGCCGACCTGGACGACGTTGTTGTAGGCGTCCAGGTAGTGCTTTCCGGAACGGTCGGTAAGCCAGACGCCCTGCGCCGACGTGAGATGGATCGGCTGCTGGTAGGAGAGACCAAGGCTAGGAGCAAGCGCGCTGCTGTGTGCCTTGGTCAGCTTGTCCGTGTCCCGAGGCGATTGCTCCGCGGGGACCCCAGCCGCGGCCGCTACTCGTTGGAGCAGGTCGTCGCGGTCACACTCCTGCAGGGCCAAGAGCGAGCTGCAGGCCTCCTCAACATCGCCCAGGATGTACTCGGCATTGTCGGGATGCTGTCGGCCGCGCCACGTTGAGATGACGATGGTCTGGCACAGGCGGGCAGCTACCAGGTCCGGCAGAACGTCGACCTCTTCTGCGGCAAGGGTGGCCGCCGCGGCAAAGCCAGCCGCCACGTCGCTGAGCACGGCAGCAGGGTCGGCCTCTCCGGACAGCCGATAGGACGCGGTGATGGCGAGGTCGGCGATACGGGGCCCGTGTGTAATGTCCCCGAAGTCAACGACCCCGGTGACCTGCCCATCCTGGACCAGCAGGTTGTCTGGGTTGAGATCGTTGTGGACGACCTGGGCTTCGAAGCCTTCGAGGCGACGCAATATGTCGGGAACGACTCGCTTGATCACATCGGCAATGACCCCGTCGACTGTGTCGTCGCCGGCTGAACCGAGCACACCGAGGGATTCGAGCCTCCTGACATCCCACAGCAGGCGCCGTCCGGCGGTGCGGTGAAAGAAGCCAGCTAGATCCGCTTGGACCTGGGCGACCACGAGTCCCAAGTCGCGGTTCGAAACAGCGCCCGGAACCATTCGCAGTGGATCCCCAATGATGAACGACTGGAGACGGATCGGGAAGCTGAGACCGGCTGTCGCGACCATCGCAACTCGAGCGCCTTGCAATGTGTGGCGAACCTCCGGGTAGCGCAGCGATCCCGTGGCGTGGATCGCAAGATGCTCCAGGGCTGCCTGTTGCATATCAAGGGCATCTGGATCTTCGGCCACGTTGGCGATCTTGACGTTGAAGGAGCCTTCGGTCGATTCGAGAAGAAGATTCTGGTCACGCTCGCCGGGCAACGGAGACAGGTCGCCCGTGAGGCCGTAGTGCTCAGCCAAGACTGTGTTGACAGAAGCCATGTCCCATTCCGGGATCGGGCTGTCGAAAACTCTGTCGACGTCGGTGCCAAGCTCCACGCTGGGAACCTACCAGCGGCCGTCGCTTCCGCCCGGGTTGGCAAGATGGACTGTTCGCCCGGGTGTGTGCCAGCGCGACTTCGACGAGACCCGTTGTGACGCCGTAGGTAGCATGCGACGGTGAGGCGGAGTGCCCTGGCGTAGCCCCTGCCACCTCGACCGAAAGGATCTGCGTCGGCAATGATGAGGATTCGCGTGTATCACCGGCCGTCCACCCTTGAGGAGACCCTGGCGCTCCTGGCGCGGCCAGACGTCAACACGATGCCGCTGGGAGGTGGAACCGCCCTGAACGGCCTCGCACTCGAGGTTCCCGAAGAGGTGGTGGATCTCCAGGCGCTTCATCTCAATCAGATCACGCGGGATGGACCGCTCCTCCGCTTCGGCGCCACAGCTCGGCTCCAAGATGTCGTCGACCACGAATGGACCCCGCCGCTGCTACGGGATCTCGCCCACGCCGAGGCCCCCAACACGCTGCGCAACGCTGCCACCCTCGGCGGCACGGTCGCTACAGCCGACCCGGAGAGTGGGCTGCTCGCCGGATTGCTCGCACACGAAGCAGCTGTGTCTATCGCCCACGTTGGCCGGACGGAGGAAGTCGCGCTCAGCGATCTTCTTGCAGATCGAAACCGCCTCGCCGGCGGCCTGATCACGTCGGTTCAGATCATGCTCGGGGGCGCAGGAGCGTGGGAGCGCACGGCGCGTACACCCGCCGACACGCCGATCGTGCTGGTGGCCGGCCACCGAACCGAGGAGGGCGACGTACGCCTCGCCGCCACCGGCGTGGCCCCGGCGCCGATGGTCATCGACGTTGGAGACATCGATGAACTCGATCCGCCATCCGACTTCCGGGGGTCGTCCGAGTACCGCAGCCACCTTGCAGCGGTCCTCGCCGCCAGGGTCGTGACCAGACTCACGGACGGAGATGGCTCGTGAAGATCAACGTTGTCATCAACGGAGACGCCTACACGCCGGATTGCCAGCCCCACGAGTCACTGCGCACCGTGTTGCGACGCGAAGGCTTCTACAGCGTGCGGTTTGGCTCTGAAACCGGCGAAACCGGCGCCGCCGCGGTGCTGGTCGACGGCAGGCTCGTATCGGCTGATGTCATGCTCGGCGTCCAAGCCGACGGCCACGAGATCGAGACGGTCGAGGGCATGGCGCCCCGGATGAGCATGCACCCCATCCAGGAGGCCTTCGTTGCCACGGGAGCGATCCAGTCCGGGTATTCGACGCCGGCGATGATCTTGGCCACCAAGGAACTGCTCGACCGCAACCCCGATCCCAGTGAAGCGGAGATCCGCGACGCGCTGTCGGGGATCCTCGACCGCGAGACCGGCTATCTGCGTCCTGTCATGGCAGTGCAACGAGCGGCAGCGGCGCTGCGCGGTGAAGCCGTCCCCGACATCCAGGTCGCCGTCGTCCCGCCGCTCAGCTACGACCTGGGTGGTGAGACCATCGGCGACCCGAGCGGGCTCCCGGCAGTCTTCCCCAAGGTCGTTCCGCACCCCGAGGTGCCCGAGACCACTGTCGTCGGCAAGCCCGAGTTCAAGGTCGACGCTCTCAAGCTGGCGAAGGGCAATCCAGCGTTCGTCGACGACATCGAGATGCGCCAGATGCTGTTCGCCAAGGTGCTCTATAGCCCGCACGCCCATGCCCGCATCGTCGCCATCGACGACAGCAAGGCCGTTGCGCTGCCGGGCGTCAAGGCGGTGCTGCACCACGAGAACGTCCCCCGAGTCCGCTACGCATCGGGCGGCCAGAGTTATCCCAATCCGCTCCCGTACGACCAAGTCAGCTTCGACAACAAAGTGCGCTACGTCGGCGATCGTGTCGCCGCGGTGGCTGCTGAGTCGATCGAGATCGCCGAGGAAGCTATCAGCCTGATCGATGTCACCTACGAGGTGTTGCCTGCAGTGTTCGATGAGGTCGAGGCGATCGAAGAGGGTGCTCCGGTCATCCACGACGAAGACGGGATGGAGGGTGCCCACGACGCCTCACGCAACGTCGTGCACCACATCAGCGCCGATGTCGGCGAAGTCGACGCCAGCTTCGAGCAAGCGCATCGCGTCTTCGAGCAGACGTTTCGGGTTCACCAGGTGCAGCAAACGCCAATCGAGCCCCACATCGCCATCGCATATTGGGACAGCGACGAGCGGATGGTCATCCGGACCTCCACGCAGGTGCCGTTCCACGTGCGACGAATGGTGTCGCCGCTGCTCGGATTGCCTGTGAAGCAGATACGGATTATCAAACCTCGGATCGGCGGCGGATTCGGCGCCAAACAGGAGATGCTGATCGAGGACATCGTCGGCCACCTCACGATGGCCACGGGCCGGCCGGTCCGCTACGAGCTCACCCGTGAGGAGGAGTTCGTGTCGAGCCGCACGCGTCATCCGCAGACGATCACCTACCGCACCGGCGTCGACGCCGGCAACCGGCTGGTCGCCCAGGAGATGAGGGTGGTGGCCAACACCGGCGCCTACGGCACTCACGGACTCACGGTGCAGATGGTGAGTGGCCTGCGAGGCCTCAGCTCCTACAAGTCGCCCAACAAGCGGTTCCGCTGCGACGTGGCGTATACCAACCTCCCGGTCCCCGGCGCCTACCGCGGCTACGGGGCCCCGCAGGCCCTGTTCGCTCTCGAGTCGCACATGGAGGACGTCGCCCACGAGCTCAACATGGACGCCCTCGAGTTCCGGCGTATGAACTGGACGACTGTTGGCGACCCGATCGACGTCGCACCCCAGCTCGGCGAAGGCGAGCCCGATGATGACTTCATCCCCGTCGTGACGTCGAGCGGCATCGAGGAGTGTGTAGCCCAGGGCGAGCGCGCCATCGGCTGGCACCGCCGGCTCGACCCGGACTGGAAGACACCATCAGACAAGCCCCACATTCGCCGCGGTCTCGGCTTCGCCATGTGTATGCACGGCAGCGCCATCCCTGGCCTGGACATGGGGGCGGCCAGCATCAAGATCAACGACGACGGCTCGTTCAACATGCTGATCGGCGCCACCGACCTTGGCACCGGTGCCGACACGGTCCTTGGACAGATCGCCGCCGAGGTGCTCGGCGTGCCCCTCGATGACATCGTTGTGTACGCCGCCGACACGGACATGACGCCATTCGACACCGGCGCCTACGCATCGAGCACGACGTACATATCGGGCATGGCGGTCAAGCGAGCCGCCGAGGAGACCCGAAAGCTGATCGTCGATCGAGCTGCGCTGATGCTGGATGAGAGCCCGGGTGCCATCGAGCTGCGGGACCGGCACGCCTGGTCCACGGACGGTCGCTCGGTGAGCCTGGCTGACATCGCACTCTCGGCGCTGCACCAGGAGCAGCAGCACCAGATCATGGGCACGGGGTCGTATGTCTCGCCGGAGTCGCCGCCGCCCTATGCGGCTCAATTCGCCGAGATCGAGGTCGACATCGATACCGGCCAGGTGACGGTGAAATCGCTGGTGATGGCCGTCGATTGCGGCGTGCCGATCAACCCCGTGACGTCAGCCGGCCAGGTCGAGGGAGGCATGGTCCAGGCCCTCGGCTACGGCCATTGTGAGGAGATGGCCTACGACGACAACGGCCGCATGGTGAACGCCAGATTCGGACCTTATTGGATCTACCGTGCCGACGAGATGCCCCGTATCGACACCTACCTAGTACAGACCATGGAAAAGAGCGGGCCGTTCGGGGCAAAGGCCATCGCCGAGATTCCCAAGGACGGGGTCGCCCCTGCGATCCGCAACGCCATCGCCGACGCCACCGGAGCCCGGATGGATGCCATTCCCTTCACTCCGGAGCGGGTGTGGCGGGCGTTGCAGTCGAGCTGACAGCCGTGAGGACTGGGCAAGATCATCAACTACTCGGTGAGCTCGCGGCGGCCGTGGCCGCCGGCAAGCCGGTCGTGCTCGCCACCGTCGTTGCCGTCAAACGATCGGTCCCACGACAGGCCGGCACCAAAATGCTCGTGTACCGTGACGGCGGACTCACCGGCACCGTCGGCGGCGGAGCCCTGGAGTCAAGGGTCATCGACGAGGCGCGCGAGGTGTTGCGCACCGGCAGGCCCAAGCTGGTGGAGTACGAGTTGCTCGAGCCCGACCGTGGTGACCCCGGCGTCTGCGGCGGGGAAGTACAGATCTACCTGGAGCCATATATGTCGCAACACACTGTCTTCGTCGTCGGTGCCGGCCATGTCGGTCGCGCCGTGGTCGACCTCGCCCATTGGCTCGGTTTCCGCACCGTGGTCACCGACGACCGGGTAGAGAGGCTCACCGCCGAAGCCATGCCCAACGCCGACGTGCCGCTCGCCGTCCCGGTGTCCGAGGCGGCTGCCAAGCACGACATCACCGAGGACACCTCGGTCATCGTCGTGTCGCGCGACACCGAGATCGACGTCGAGGCGGTGACGCACTTCATCGACACGCCGGCTCGTTACATAGGAGTGATGGGCAGCAATCGGCGCTGGAACACCGTCCGAGATCGCTTGATCGAGACCGGCATCGACGAGTCCAAGCTCGATCGGATCCATGCGCCCGTTGGCATCGATCTGGGGGCCGAAACGGTTGAGGAGATCGCCGTGTCGATCCTCGGCGAGGTGATCCGGGTGACCCGGGGAGCCGTCGTCGACCCGGGGGCCTAATGCTCTTCGGCGACAGTCTCGTCGTCATCCGCGGTGGCGGTGATCTCGCCTCCGGCGTCACCTATAAGCTCCACGCCGCTGGCTTCCCGGCAATCGTGTTGGAACTCGATCAGCCGCTTGCCATCCGTCGCACCGTGGCGTTCGCCTCTGCGGTCGCCGATGGGAAGAGCACCATCGAGGGTGTCGAGGCCGTGAGAGTCGACGCCCCCGGAGACGCCGTCCCGATTGCCCAGAGTGGAACGGTCGCGGTGCTGGTGAGTCCCACGATCCCCAAGCTGAGTGTCTCCCCAGCCGTCGTGGTCGACGCACGGATGGCGAAGCGCAACCTTGACACGTCGATCGACCAGGCACCGCTGGTCGTTGCGCTGGGGCCCGGATTCACGGCGGGCCTCGACTGCCACGCCGTGGTGGAGACCATGCGCGGCCATCGCCTGGGTCGAGTTATCTGGGAGGGCTCGGCGGCACCAGACACGGGGGTACCGGGCACGGTTGGCAGCGCATCTTCGGAGCGGATCGTTCGTGCTCCGATGGCAGGCCCAGTGGGGTGGAACGTCGCTATCGGTGATCTGGTCGACGAGGGCCAAACCGTCGGCAGGGTGGGCACCGCCGACGTCGTGGCGCCGTTAGATGGCGTGGTCCGTGGACTCATCACGCCCGGCTTCTCCGTAGACGTCGGCATGAAGATCGGCGACATCGACCCGCGAGCCGACCGCACGGCGTGCTTCGAGGTCTCTGACAAGTCACGATTGGTCGGCGGCGGGGTCCTCGAGGCGGTGCTGACGTGGCTGAATCGAACGGCTTGAATGAGCCGCTGACTCAGCGCCTCGGTGTCGGGCCGCGAGAGCTGGTGGCTTTTGTCGGAGCCGGCGGCAAGACCACGCTGCTGCTGGCCCTCGGCGAGGAGCTGGCAGCGTCCGGAAGCCGCCTCGTGCTCACGACCACGACGAAGATGGGCGCAAGCGAGCCTCCGCCTTGGGCGGCCAGGTGCCTCACGCTTGACGAGGTGCGGGCAACTCTCCTCGTGGGGCGCCCTGCTCTCTTCATCGGCTCCGCGACCGGTACGAAGCTGAAAGGCGTCCTGCCGGCCGTGGTCGATGAGGTCTTCTCGCATCGGCAAGCAGACCACGTCCTCGTGGAGGCCGACGGCGCAAGAAAGCGTGGTCTCAAGGCTCCAGCGCGGCATGAGCCTGTGATCCCCTCGGAGTCGACCATCGTCGTCGTGGCCGCCAGCCTCGACACCGTGGGACACCGGATCGCCGATGTCGCCCACCGACCGGATCTGGTGGCCGCACTGCTGGGTGGCACCGTCGATGACGTGCTACGGCCCGCCGACGTCGCCACCGTCCTCAGCCATCCCCAAGGTGGCCTCGCCAGCATCCCGGAGTCAGCGCGGGTCGTTATTGCCCTGACCAGGGCGAGGGGCAAACTTGCCGACGAGATCGAGCCACAACTGGCATCGCACTCGCGCATCGAACGGGTGGTCGTGGTCCCGGAGACGGCTGCCGGCTCTGCCTAAGGCACCCAGGATGTGACCCTCGGTCGATTCGAGAGGAAGGTTCTGATCACGCTCGCCGGGCAACGACGATGGGTCGCCTGCAAGCATGACCATCCCCTGGCCGATCCGGACGCTGGAACCCGGTGTATCGCTTCAGGTCAGCGCGCCGCCGGCTTAGTAGCCGACTTGTTGTCTGTTGGCTAGCGCCGCTGTGGTCGAGGCGCTCTCGATCTTGGGCGTCGGCCCTTATCGCTGGCGGCGTCGCTAGCCGAGATGGCCAACGGACTTAAGGTGGCTGCTCACACCTTCCTTGGCAGCACCAGCTGAGGAACGTCGAGGCTTGGATTGGAACTGGGCGCATCGGGCGCCCAGTTGTGGCCTTGACTTAGGGCGACCCACCTTCAGGCTTCGACCGGGCGCCAAACGGCTGAGCGATTGGCGATGGCCAGGTGAAGGTCGTGATAGCGCTGCAGCCACCTGACTTGTTGGTCGGTCAGTTGTTGGCAAACGTAGTTCCAATGCATGGCGACGGTGGCACCCGGAGAGACCTCAGGCAGTGACGGATCGATGGAAGCGTCCACGGACTCCACCCGATGTGGCCCGAGGTGCAGAAGCTGTCCATCCCAAGCCAAGGGCTGTGACTCCACGAGGACGGTTCCGTTGGAGGCACTTACCACTCGACCCCAACGGATCCGGCACCGCTCCAACACGTCGAGCGCCTGATCGACGGCACCCGATCGCAGCAGCCCCACCCACGGGTAGACACAGAACACATGGAACGCGTGGGTGGGGACGCCGCCGTCGTTGAGGGCGCCGGATATCTGGTCCCAGTCCCAACCGGCTCGGCCTCGGAAACGCTCGTCGACAGAGTTGCCCCAGGCCAGAGGGTCGATGGTGTCGAGGAGTGGGCTGCCCAGCCAGTAGGCCTCAACGACGGTGTGGTCCAGCGGATCGCGGTTCGTGCGGCCGGCGATCAGCTCGAGATAGGGCCAGGCGCCTGCGAAGGCGGTGATGGCATGGTGCAGCTCGTCGCCGGTGGTGACGCCGGCCTTCACCAGCTCTCCGAGCCAGGTGACGTCATCGGGCCCGCAGTAGCCGAGCGAGTTCGGCGGGTGGGCGAAGCGAGAGAAGAGCGCAGGGCCGTCGTTCAAGATGCTGTGGCCGGTCGGCGAGCCTCGGCCGCAGCGGCGACTGCGGCGCCAGCCGTCACCAGTCCGAGCCCGGTGAGAGAGGGAAGCGCCGTCCCTTGAACGCCGAGGCGGAGCAGGGCGGTGATGACCGCTCCGCCAACGAGGACGGCCGTCACATCGATCGCCTTGGCGCGGGCCAGTGCCGCGAACCAGGTGCTGACGTAGGCGGCGAGCAGGATGCCGGTGACCAGGATCCACATCAGGTGCTCTGCCGTGACGCCGCTGAACACGAAGGCTCCGCGCGCCGCTCCGTATCCCATGAGCAAGATGGTGCCGCCTGCCATACGTGAGACGCCAATCGTCAGTGAGGAAACACCGCCGAGCAGCCGCTTGGCGATGATGACCTCCACCGACCACAAGACCGTTGCTCCGAAGATCATGATCTCGCCAACGCCGAAGGAGAGGTCGCCTATCCCCCCAACGAGCAACACCTGCCCGGCCACCAGTAGCCCGATGGCCGCCAGGTGCAGGGCACCGATGCGTTCGCCCAGGAAATGGATGGCGAGGATGGCTACCCAGATTACGAGGGTCTTGTGGAGGAACGCCGCCTGGGTTGACGAGGCTCGGGAGAGTCCCTCGAAGAAGAGCACGAAGGGGATGCTTCCCCCGATGACCGACACCGCGGCCAGCCCGATCCACTGCCGAGTGGTGGCAGGCCGCGTCACTGCCTCTGAAGATCGACGTCTCGTGGCGATGCCGGCGACGACCAGGAGGATGAGGGCTGCCATGAGGTTCTTTAGGGTCGTGTAGGTCGTGGCGTCCGCGACGCCCGACCAGGCCCGCACCCCGTAGCCGTTGAAGAAGATGGCGAATCCACTGACGACGGCCGTCGCGGTGGCGAGGAGGACTCCGGCGTGACGCCCGTTACGCATGCCTCCAACGCTAGATCGTGGGGCGCATCGCGACCACGGACCAATGGCCCTGACCCCCAGAGACACATCGGAGTACGTTGCCGCGCGGTGGCTGCAGTAGTCGTTGATCGCTCCGATATCGGCGTCCTGTTCGACGCCCTCACGGCGGATGGCTACGCGGTCATCGGTCCGACGCATCGCGACGACGCCATCGTTCTCGGCGAGGTGACCTCGCCGGACGACCTCCCTGCCGGATGGACAGACAGCCAAGACGGCGGCAGCTATCGACTCGAGCGGCGCTCGGATGAGGCTCTTTTCGGGTACTCCGTGGGCCCGCACTCTCCGAAGCGCTACCTGTTCCCGCCGCGAACCGCCCTGTTCGATCTCGACCGTAGCAACGGATCATTGACCTTCACCCAGCGAGAGGTCTCCACCACCAAGTACGCGTTCATCGGTCTTCGGGCGTGTGAGCTGGCAGCGATAGCGATCCAGGACCGCGTCTTCACCGGCTCGGGCGTAGTCGACCGAACCTACGCCGGCACCAGGGAGGACATGTTGGTGGTTGCCGTCAACTGCGCCGTCGCGGGCGGCACTTGTTTCTGTGAGTCGATGGGAACCGGACCCCGCTGCGAGGAAGGCTTCGACCTGGTGCTGACCGAGCTCATCGACGGCGATGGCCACCGCTTCGTCTTCGAGTCGGGCAGCGATGAAGGTGATCGGTTGTTGGAAGGCTTGCCGAGCCGCCCGGCGGGGCCGCGCGACATCGAGCGCGTCGACGAGACCATCGCGGCAACCTCAGCTGCGATGGGCCGGGCTCTCGACACCGACGGCATACAAGAGCTACTCGAGGAGAATCGCGAGCATCCCCGTTGGAACAAGGTGGCTCAGCGCTGTCTCGCTTGCACCAACTGCACCCTCGTCTGCCCGACCTGTTTCTGCTCGACGACAGAGGACGTCGCTGCTCTCGATGGCAGTGGCGGCACGAGGAGCCGCCGCTGGGACTCATGCTTCACCATGGAATTCTCGACCCTGCACGGCAGATCGGTGCGCACGACGACGCGCGCTCGCTACCGGCAGTGGATGACTCACAAGCTGGCAAGTTGGCACGACCAGTTCGGAAGCTCGGGGTGCGTCGGGTGCGGACGGTGCATCACCTGGTGCCCAGTCGGCATCGACATCACGAAGGAAGCTGCACTGATCAGATTGGAGAGATCATGAGCCTTGACGCGGTGCGTAACTCGGAGCTGCTGGTTGACCTCTCCGACGAAGAGATGGCACCCCTCGTCGCCGCCTCCTCTGAGGTGCGGTTCGCCGCTGGTGAGGTGATATTCGAGGAGGACGGCGTTGCCGAGACTTTCTATCTGATCGTGCATGGCAAGGTCGGCTTGGAGTTGACGAGTCCGGGGGGAGCTCCGCTGGTCATCCAGACGCTGCGCGACGGCGAGATGGTCGGCGTCAGCTGGTTCTTCCCGCCATATGTCTGGGAGTGGCGCGCCCGGGCCCTCACCGAAACTTCTGCCATTGCATTCGACGCCGAGCAAGTTCGCGAGCAGTGCAAGGAACGATGTGAGTTGGAGCGTCAGCTGCTACGAAGCATCGCCAAGGCGGCCGCGGTGCGTCTACACAACTCGCGAACACAGTTGCTTGATCTCTATGGAAGCAGGAGATGACCACAACAGCAGCTCCCGAGTTCGTCGCCGAGGCGATGCTTCCTCGACCGTTTCGGGTCGTCAGCCGCCGCCAGGAGACCGGCGACACCTTCACCCTCGAGTTCGAGCCCGAAGACGGTGTGCCAATCACCTATGACCCGGGGCAATTCACCATGCTGTACGCCTTCGGCGTCGGGGAGGTGCCCATCTCGATCGCCGGAGGACGCGCTGGCGAGCCGTTGATGCACACGGTGCGAGCGGTCGGCGCCGTCACCGACGCCATCTGCAACCTTCCCGAAGGTGGGCTGGTCGGGGTGCGCGGGCCCTACGGGAAGGGCTGGCCGCTGCAGAGGGCAGTGGGCAAGGACCTGGTCATCGCCGCCGGCGGGATCGGGTTGGCGCCTCTGCGGTCGGTGGTGGTCCACGTCTTCGATAACCGTGACCAGTTCGGCTCGGTGTCACTGGTCTATGGAACCCGCTCGCCAAGCGAGCTTCTCTACGAGGAGGAGCTGCGCTGGTGGAGGAGTCGCTTCTCCATCGAGGTCGAGGTGACGGTCGATCGGGCCGACGCCGCGTGGTATGGCGACGTCGGGGTCGTCACCAACCTGCTGCCACGCATCACCTTCGACCCGGCCAACACCGTGGCGATGGTGTGCGGCCCCGAGATCATGATGAAGGTCGTCGCCAGAGAGCTAGGGGCGCGTGGCGTGGAATCCGACGAGGTCTTCGTCAGCCTCGAGCGCAACATGAAGTGTGGCATCGGGCTGTGCGGCCACTGCCAGTTCGGCGCCGACTTCGTGTGCCGAGACGGACCCGTGGTTCCCTTCGCCAGTGTCATGAATCGGATGACGGTCGAGGAGTTATGAGCAAGCCCCGACTTGCCGTGTGGAAGTTCGCTTCTTGCGACGGTTGCCAGCTAACGCTGCTCGACTGCGAAGACCAGCTGCTCAACGTGGCAGACGCCATCGACATCGCCTATTTCCCTGAAGCCACCAAGGGAGAGATCGCCGGCCCCTATGACCTGTCTCTGGTCGAGGGCTCGGTCACGACGGCGCACGACGCGGCGCGCATCCACGAGGTCAGGAGGCTGTCGAAGAAGCTGGTGACCATCGGCGCCTGCGCCACCGCGGGGGGAGTGCAGGCGCTGCGCAACTGGGCCAACGTCGACGACTTCGTTTCTGTGGTGTACGCCCATCCCGAGTACATCGAAACCCTCGAGACCTCGACTCCGATCTCCCAACATGTCGAGGTCGATTTCGAGCTGCGGGGTTGTCCGATCTCCAAGCGTCAGTTGCTCGAGGTGATCAATGCTTTCGTCCATGATCGCAAGCCAGACATACCGCCGGACAGCGTCTGTGTCGAGTGCAAGATGCGAGGGACTCCTTGTGTGATGGTGGCAAAGGGAACGCCGTGTCTCGGCCCCATAACGCATGCCGGGTGCTGGGCACTGTGCCCTGCCTATGACCGCGGTTGCTACGGCTGCTTTGGCCCTGCCACGACGCCGAATGTCGCGGCGCTCGGCTCGTGGTGGCGAGGGTTGGGCGCCTCGAACAACGACCTGGTGCTGGCATTGCGTACGTTCAACGGGTACGCCCCCGAATTCCGAGAAGCGAGTGAGACCTATGAGCACTGATCGTGAGATAGCGGTCGACTACCTGGCGAGGGTCGAGGGCGAGGGCGCCATGTATCTGAAGCTCCGGGGAGAAGAGGTGCTCGACCTCCAGTTCAAGATCTTCGAGCCCCCTCGCTTCTTCGAGGCCTTCCTGCGCGGGCGCCGGTTCAGCGAGGCACCCGACATCACGGCCCGCATCTGCGGCATCTGTCCTGTCGCCTACCAGACCAGCGCCTGCAACGCCATGGAGTTCGCCGGCGGGATCGGTCTGGACGGCCCGCGGCGTGATCTACGACGCCTCCTGTATCTCGGCGAATGGATAGAGAGCCACGTTCTGCACGTCTTCTTTCTCCATGCCCCCGACTTCCTTGGCTATGACAACGCGATAGCCATGGCACAGGATCATCCCGAGGCCGTCGCCACGGCGCTGCGGCTGAAGAAGCTCGGCAACTCGATGATGACGTTGCTCGGTGGCAGGGAGATACACCCCATCAACGTTCGGGTCGGCGGCTTCTACAGAACACCAACCAAGGCAGAGCTGGAGGCTGTCGTCCCCGAGCTGGAGTGGGGTCTGTCGGCCGCGATCGAGGCCACGGCGTTCGTCGCCGGCCTGCCGTTTCCCGACTTCGAGCGCGACTACGAGTTCGTCGCTCTTCGCCACCCCGATGAATACGCCATCACCGACGGTCGGATCGTCTCGAGCAGTGGTCTCGACATCGCGGTCGAGGAGTGGCCAGAGCACTTCGAAGAGTCTCATGTCGAGTGGTCGAACGCGCTCCACGCCGCGTTGAAGTCGGGCGGCTCCTATCACGTAGGGCCTATGGCTCGCTACAGCCTCAACTCGAGCCAGCTCACCCCGGCGGCCGCCAATGCAGCATCCGACGCCGGCCTCGGCCCGAGCTGCACCAACCCGTTCCAGAGCATCATCGTCCGCTCCGTCGAGATCGTGTTCGCGCTCGAGGAGGCGCTGCGGCTCATCGACGGCTACCGGCGACCGGCTACGCCTGCTGTCGAAGTCGTTCCACACGGTGGCATCGGCCACGGTGCGTCGGAGGCGCCGCGCGGACTCCTGTATCACCGCTACGAGATCGACCCTGATGGGACCATTGCCGACGCCCACATCGTGCCGCCGACGTCGCAGAACCAGCGCAGCATCGAAGAGGACCTGCGGGCCTACGTGACGGGCCGGGCCCAGCTCCCCGACGACGAGCTGCAATGGCAGCTCGAGCAGGCGATCCGTAACTACGACCCGTGCATTTCGTGCGCGACCCACTTCCTCGACCTCACCGTTGACAGAGTCGCCGGATGAAGCGGATTCTCATCGGGCTTGGCAACTCGTTCCGTGGCGACGACGGCGCCGGGCTCGAAGTGGCGTCCCGGGTGCGATCGATCGAGTCTCACCGATGTGAGCTGGGTGCGTACGAACTGATGGACCTGTGGGAGGGGGCGGACGAGGTGATAGTGGTCGACGCCATGGTGTCGAGCGCCCCGCCTGGAACCGTGCGCCGCTTCGACCCCCATCTCGAGGCGCTGCCTCCACGGAGCTTCGCCTCGACCCACGCCATCGGCGTCGCCGAGACAGTCGAAATGGCCAAGCTCCTTGGCAGGCTCCCAGAGAGGATGACCGTCTACGGCATCGAAG
>JAZFSG010000126.1:0-2455 GCA_036446035.1 Acidimicrobiia bacterium
GATTCACCCGCGGGTGGTGGCTCGCTGTAGCCACCGGCATCGGACTCGGTCTCTTGTTGGGCCTGGTCCCCGTCGCCCGCGCCTTCGTCAACCCGTTGATCCAATTCGGGCGCGCCATTCCTCCGCCGCTGGTTCTGGGAGCGTTCCTGATCCTGTTCGGCACCAGTGATGCTCCGAAGGTTTTCCTCATCGCGTTCGGCTCGGTGTGGCCGGTCCTCTTCAACACGATGGCGGCTACCGCTGCGGTGCACCCCGCAGCCATCGACACGGCACGGGCATTCGGCAAGTCGCGGTCAACCATCATTCGTCGAGTGACCCTGCCATCGATCTCTCCGCAGATCGTCGCCGGTATGAAGGTGAGTCTGTCGATAGGGCTGATCCTTATGGTGTTGACCGAGTTCGTCGGCGCCAGCGATGGTCTGGGCTTTGCTCTTATCCGGGCGCTAAGGAGTTTCGCTCTCGTCGACATGTGGGCGTCGCTGCTGGTTCTTGCCATCCTTGGGCTCACGATGAACGTCGTTCTCCTGGTCGTCGAACGCCGGGCCCTGGCCTGGCATCGGGGAGAGAAAGGCCAGCTCAGTGTCTGAGAGCCTGCTCAGCTTTCGCGGTGTCGGTCACACCTATAGGTCGGGAGCAGTCGCTTTGGCCGACGTCGACTTCGACGTCGCAGTTCACGAACTGGCGGTGATCGTCGGCCCCTCCGGCTCCGGAAAGAGCACCCTGCTACGTGCCGCCGCGGGTCTGCTTCTCCCGAGCAGCGGTCAGGTTCGCCTGGCCGGCACCCAGCTCGCCGGTGTTGCTCCCAATCTGGGAATGGTCTTCCAGGACTACGGGCGGTCGCTGTTCCCATGGCTGCGCGTTCTCGGCAACGTCGAGTTCGGACTGCCCAGGTCGATGGCGAGCAGTGAGCGTCGCGATCGATCGATGAGGGCCTTGACAGCTGTCGGCCTCGAGGCCAACGCCGATCGCTACCCGTGGGAACTTTCGGGCGGCATGCAACAGCGGGTGGCAATAGCACGGGCGCTGGCCTCCGGCCCCGAACTGCTGCTGATGGACGAACCATTTGGGTCGGTTGACGCCCAGACGAGGGCCGATCTCGAGGACCTGGTTGGCAGGCTCCACGGCGAGCTCGGCTTCACCTCGCTCATCGTGACCCACGACATCGACGAGAGCGTCTACCTTGCCGATCGCGTGCTTGTCCTGTCGGAGTCGCCTGGTCGCGTCACTGCCGAGTACGCCATCGACCTGCCTCGCCCCAGGGACCAGGTCGACACCCGGTCGAGCCATCGCTTCACTGAACTGCGGCGCCAGGTGGCCTCACGGATACTGCGCCCACAAAACTGAGCCGGCTCGTACAATTCGCCTGCTTCCCATGCGGTTTCTTCTCCCCCTCCTCCTCGTGGCATCTGCCTGCACGGCGGCCTCGGCCGAAACTGTCGCCACAACGGCACCAGCGACTGCTGCTACGTCGACGACCCTGCCGCTGGCAACAACAACCACCACCAGCACTACCACTACCAGTACTACTACCACTACGACCGCTCCCCCGCCCACCACATCGACGACGACTACGACCGTTCCCAACTCGACCGAGGCCACCTTCGAGCTCGCCCACACCGTTACGGGAACTATCAGCCCTAAGAGCGTCGTGTCGTCAGGAACCGGCCTCTTCTTTGCCCAGAACATGATGTATAGCCATACGATCACGGTGTACGACGAAGTCGGAGAACTGCTGGCCACCATCCCGGACGATGTGGTGCTGTCTGATCACGGTTTCACCGAATACGAAGGCAGCTACCGGGGCGCTCCGGTCGAGGTCGACTTCGCATCAGATGGCAGCTACGCCTATGTCTCCAACTACGAGATGTATGGCAATGGTTTCAGCCGGCCCGGCAGCGACGGCTGTGGTGTGGGCGACTGGGATGAAAGCTTCGTCTACGGCATCGATACCGAGAGGCTCGAGATCACCGAAGTGATCGCCGTCGGAGCGGTCCCGAAGTTCCTTGCGGTGTCACCTGACGATCGTCTGGTCGTCGTTTCCAACTGGTGCAGCCACGACGTCTCGATTATCGACACCGCTCTCGGCGAGGAAACAGCAAGGATCCCCATAGGTCGCCACCCGCGTGGGGTTGCCATAACGGGCGACTCCAGGGTGGCGTACGTCGCCGTGATGGGCGGCCGGGACATCGCAGTTGTGTGGCTGGCCGAGCCGCACCCAGTCGAATACATCCGCAACGTTGGGGCCAGCCCGCGTCACCTCGTTCTCGACCCCGGAGGCCAATACCTGTACGCAACCCTCAACGGATCCGGGCAGGTCATCAAGATCGACCTGGGCACATGGAAGGTCGTTGGCAGTGTGGCGACAGGATCAGCCCCTCGGTCGATGGACATCGCTGCCGACGGCCGATCGCTCTACGTTGTGAACTACAACTCGAACACCGTAAGCAAGGTGCGG
>JAZFSG010000127.1:0-2384 GCA_036446035.1 Acidimicrobiia bacterium
GCTCGCTCACACCTATCTCCGAGCATGGCAGGTGACCGGCAACGCCCACCTGCTCGAGGTGGCGACGGGGACGCTCGACTACATGCTCCGCGACCTCGGGCTGGGGAACGGGGGCCTGGCGTCATCCGAGGATGCGGATTCGGAAGGCCACGAAGGAACGTTCTATACGTGGGGTCGCAACGAGTTCCTCGAGGCTGCGGGCCCGGGCGGCCCGCTCGCTGCCGAGCGCTTCGGCGTCAGCGACAGCGGGAACTTCGAAGGGAAGTCGATACTCAGCCTGGCGGTACCGACCGAGGCAATCGCCGACGGTCACGGCCTCTCTACTCAGGATGTCGACGAAGCCGTCGCCAACGCATCTACAGCCCTATTCGAACGGCGCTTGAGCCGACCCCGGCCCGAACGCGACGACAAGGCAGTTGCGGCATGGAACGGACTGGCCCTGCGAGCGTTGGCCGAGGCGGCGCTGGTTCTCGACGACGAGACGTACCTAGAGGCGGCCCAACGACTAGCAACGTTCTTGACAACCGAAATGCGACGCGCCGACGGCAGGCTGCTGCGCAGCCGCCGGCAGGGAGTTGGCGGCATCCCAGGGTTCTGCGACGACTACGCGGCCACCGTTCTTGGCCTGATAGCCATGCATCAGGCGGACGGGGACCCCTCATGGCTGACAACGGCGGTCGAGCTAGCCGACGACATGGTCGACCTCTTTGCCGGGACAAGCGGCGGCTTCCACGCTGTTGGGCACGATGCCGATGACCTCATCACGCGACCGCTCGACCTCATGGACAACCCCTTACCGTCCGGCAACTCTCTGGCTGCAGAGGCCCTTCTAGTCGTTGCCCATCTCACCGGCCGCCACGAGCTCCTGGACATCGTCAACGGTGCCATCAAAGCGGGTGGAACCCTCATCGAGAGCCACCCGAGTGCGGTGGGTTATCTGGCGGCCGTGGCGCACTCTCTCGACGCGGATCCAAGGGAGCTTGCGATAGTCGGCGACCCGGGAGACGCCGTCACCAAGTCACTGGTCGCCGTTGCCGCCGCCGCCTTCGAGCCCGGGGTGTTCATGGCGCGTGCCAGCGGATCCGAGGCGCCAGTCGCGATATTCGATGGTCGCCTCCCGACCACCGAGCCACTTGCCTACCTGTGTCGCATGTTCGCCTGCGAGGCGCCGACGGCAGATGCGGAGAAGCTCCGTGCCTCTCTGGGCCGTAACATCCCTCGCTGATGAGCATCACCTGCACGGAATGCAGCATTCGCTTTGCCGAGGATCTGCCTGCCTGCCCATGGTGCGGCCATGTCCGCGAAGCGACGGCAGTCGCCGAGCCCTCTGTACCAGCCGTCGCGGAGACCGGAGGGGGCGACCCGACCCCGACCCACACCGAAACGCGAGCAGTGCCACCTCCGCCGCCGCCACCTCCGCGCGAGACCAAGTCAGGGTCCGTCACCTATGACCTCGGTCAGATCCCCGGGCCTACCGAGGAGTGGGAACCCATCGATGATTGGATCGACGACGGCCAAGAGAGCGAGGCCTGGACCGGACCTCGGCAAACACGCATGCGGGTCAAGCGGTGGGCGATAATCGCCGGCGGCGGCGCACTGGCGATCGCCCTCGGCGCTTGGCTGGCCGAAATCGTGCCGCTGGACATCGGAGGCAACGGCTCCCAGGCCATCGCCCCCACCGTCGCAGCCACGATCCCAGCCACCACCCCGCCTCCACCAGCCACAACCACACCGCCGTCGCCGGCTACGACATCGCCACCCGTTACGACGGTCCCGCCGACGACGGTCGCGTTCATCGAGCCGACCGGCGAAGCCATCGCCACGGGTGAGATGCGCATCTTCGAGAAGGGCTTTGGACCTTTGGAGTTCGGTGACGACGGAGTGAACGCCGTCGGACGACTGGTGGCCACACTCGGACAGCCCGACCAGGACACAGGGCAGCTACCCGCGCCTGACCGAGAGGGGGGCTTCTGCGCCGGAGAGATCCAGCGGCAGGTTCGTTGGGGATCGCTTTCGATCTTCAACCGTGTTGGGGAAGACGGCTCGGAGACCTTCGCGTCGGTTCAACTCAGGTCGTTCGACGCTTCAGATCCCGACCCAGCCGGATCAGCTGGGACGCTGAGCAGCCTGAAGCTTGGAGCAACTATGGGTGAGCTCAGGTCGTTGTACGACGGGTTCACCATCAATGTCTCTCCTGATAACACCTACGAAGTCAGAGCCGGCAGCGATGGTCGGTTGCTGTTGTGGGGAACGACCACGGGGTCCGACCCAGACCTCGTCACCTCGATCAGATCTCCCCTCCGCTGCAGCGCCTGACGGTTAGCGGGGGTTGGTGACACCTATAGAATCCGCGCCGCCCAATCCTCTTCGATACTTCAACGCGC
>JAZFSG010000128.1:0-8623 GCA_036446035.1 Acidimicrobiia bacterium
ACCTGTGGGCGCGGTACGAGGTGTTCGGGCAGCCGACCGTATTCCTAATCAGCTCAGATGACGTCGTGCTCGGCCAGTGGTATGGGGAGCAGATGGAGACGACCATCCGCGACGTGCTCGACCAGATGGTCGCCATCGGCTGATAGCCGCTAGGGCGTAACCAAGGTGAAGAACGGAGTAGCCACGATGACGCGTCCCATCGCCTCGAGATCGGCGGATACCACCTCGCCGACATCTTCTGGAGCGAACAAGATGAGGGTGGCCTTGTAGTCCGTCAGCAGCTCGACGCGGCGAAACGGCGTCGTGGTCTCTGCGAAGAACTCGTCACGATCGGCAACCCTGGCTTCGATGTCATCTACGCCAAAGGTGTCGCGGCGCACCGCAGTCACCTTGCCGCTAAAGGCGGGCAGGACGAAGCCGGTGACCTCGTCCGCCATCACGATGGCTTCATCGGGGACGACCGCGGCGATGTCCTCCATCTGGTTCACGATGCCGGTTTCGCCCGTCGTCGGCAGGTCGCTGATACCGCTAACGGTGAAGCGCTTGCCTCCGACGTCGGCGATGAGCACGAAGACGTGCCCGACGATGAGCACCGCCACTACGGCACGGAGGGCTACGGCAGCCGGCTCCGCCGCTCTCAGATGTCGCCTCCACGGAAGCAGCCACGCCACCACGGCGACGTGGAGATAGAACACTGCATAGATGAGGAACCTGCCGCCGAGGGGGACGACAACGACGGTATTAGCCAGCCACAGCACCGTCATGACGACGGCCCCTCCGACAAGTGCCAGGCGACGCCGGCCCCCCAGTTTGGCGAGGGCGTAGATGCCGACGAAGGCTGGAGCCACCATGGCCAGCACTCGGCCGACGCTGTAGAAGGGGATAGGCAGCCGGTCGCCCTCCCCGAAGACGAGAGGCTCGGTGACGACGTCGAGGAGCGAGAAGAAGGGCCAGGCGAAGGCCGCCACCACACCTGCGACCGCAGCTAGGCCCGGGGCAACGAAGCGACGCCATCCCTGGTCGACGGCGACCACAGCCGCCACCGAGTAAGTGAACATGGCAGACACGGGGTGGCTGATCATGGCAATGGCGCTGAGCAAACCGGTGGCCCCGAGCCACCACTTGTTGGCGTCGTTGGCAGCACGCGCCGCTGCCAGGACCATCGCCATTCCGGCGACGAATCCCCAGGCCGACGGATAGCCGGCGACCGCGACCAGGCTGCGCAACTCAAAGAGCCCAGACCACGGTGTTGCCAGGCCCCAGCCGAACAGCAGCAGGCCGAGACCGACTAGCGGTGCCCAAGGTTCTGCCGGCAGCAGCAGCCGGTAGAAGCCGTACATGACCGCCGTCACAAGCGCCGTCGCCATGATCGCCGAGAGAGCGAACGTCGTCACCGCGCTCCACTCGAAGAGGTCGGACAGCGCGGCCAGCGGTAGGAAGGGCGGGATGTAACGAGCCGATGGCGTCGTCACGGCGAGGTGAGGGTGCCCCGGGTCTGTGATGTCGGAGGCCCACTCGTCGAGCGCCGCCACGTGCGACCAGGCATCGGACGCTGGAAGGGCCGTTGCCGTTGGTGCTGTGAGGTTGACGACGGCCACCACCGCGACGATTGCTGCGGCGGCCGCCATGTAGGCGTGACGGGCCGACATTCTTGGGCGAGTCTACGGACAGCGCCCGGCGTCGAGCGGCCTATCGCCGGGCTCAGTCTGCGGTGGCGTCTGCGAGGAGGAGCTGTTGGAGTGCGGACTCCAGTATCTCGGCGTCTATCTCCCCGCGCACCACACCGGCGATGTTGCCGTCCCTGCCGATCAAGAAGGTCTCGGGGATTCCGAAGACACCGAAGGAGATGGCGGCGCGGCCCCCCCCGTCGGTGACGGCCTCGTAACCCCTGCCGAACTCGTCAAGGAACGCTGAAGCGGTGTCTGTCTCATCCTGGTAGACGATGCCGACGAAGCGCACTCCGGCATCCTCCCAACGATCGGCCGCATCCAGGAGCACCGGATGCTCGGCGCGACACGGAAAACACCACGATGCCCAGAAGTTGACGACCAGTATCTCGCCGTCTGCCGCCGCCAGGTCGACGGATCCGTTCCCCTCGAGATAGGGGAGATCGAGGGCCGGAGCCGGTGTCCCCACCAGAGGTGACACCACGGCGTTGGGGTCGGAGCCAAAGCGCGTCGCCATAGCCATCACGACCACCCCCACGAGGACGGAGGCGATGGTTACGACAAGAACCTGTCTGCTCATGACGCCGTCGCCTCGGCGAGCATCGATTCTGCCTCTTGGCGAACTTCGTCGGGGACGTCGTTGGTGGCGAGGACCTGGCGGAGCAGGGGAGCGGCACCTTCGGGGTCATCGAGTCCGAAAAGCCGGACGTTGGCCAAGAACCATTGGGCTTGGGTGTAGTCGGGAGCGGCGTCGAGGCTTCGCTCGAGGTAGGCGGCGGCTGTGTCCGGGCTGTCGTTCAGGTAGACCATCCAACCCACATTGGCGAGGGCCTCGGGATCGGCCTCCTTCTCCAGGACAGCGAGATAGTGAGGAAGCGCCGCCGAGAAGTCACCCTCGTTGAAGTAGCGGCGCGCCAGAGCGAGGCGCATGGGGATGACTTCGGGGTTGGCGGCGACAACGGCCTCTAGCTCCTCGTTGGTCACGTTCGACAGGTCACGGGGACCGTCGTCAACGATCCCTCCGGTTAGGAGCCCGCCGACGGGCCGAGCCTCACTCGAGCGGACAACGGCGAAACCTACAGCACCGATAGCCACCGCCATCACGGTGACCCCGGCTGCGACTCTCGAGCCGCGTGATGAGGTCGGCTGGGGTGGCGGCGCCTTCGTCTCCGCTTCATAGGTCGAAAGCAGTTTCGAGGCCGCCGCATCATCGAGCTCGCCCATCTCCACCTGCCGCGCCAGGTCCCTGCGATCCTCCTCGATGACTTCGGAAGCAACTGCCGAGGCGCCGCGACGCCGGCGCGAGGCGATGACGGCGATGCCGCCGCCGGCAGCCACAACCGGGAGGATCCACAGCACCAGCGTCCGCCCCTTGGCCGGAGCATCGAGCACGATCCACTCGCCATAGCGGGCTACGAAGAAGTCGATTATCTCGCCGTCTGAGGAGCCGGCGGCTATCTGCTCATCGATGAGCGACTGGATGTCGCGAGCGGTTTGGCTGGTGGAGTCCGCAACGGACTCGCTCTGGCAGACCGGACATCGCAGCCGGGCGCCGAGGGCCTCGCCGCGGTCGCCGGCGCTCGAATCGCCGGTGAAGACCATCACGGCCAGTACCACCGCGGCGAGCGCGGTCGCCAGGGCTCCGAGTCGCCTAGGCACGGACGAGTTCCTCGGCGTCGGCCTCTCGCTCCTTACGGCCAACCGTGAGGGGCCAGGCGGCCCCGCCGACGATGACGAACCCACCGACCCACAGCATCCACATCAGCGGATTGCGGAAGAGGTCGGCCGAGATGCCTCCGCCATCTATGCGCGTGAGCGACACGTAGAAGTCTTCGGTGAGGCCGACGCGTAGCGCCGGGCTGGGAACCGATTGGCGGCGCCCGGTGTAGGTGTTGATGCTGGGGCGCAAGGTGACCAGCCGCTCGCCGTGGCGCGACAGAGACAGCTCGGCTCCAACGACGGTGCGGTTGGCCTCGTTGCGAGAGAACGGAGCCTCGTAGGTGAGTTCGTATCCGCCGAAGGAGGCGGTCTCGCCGAGTTCCAAGCTGACCTCGGCCTTCTCAGCGAACACCGTCGACATGGTGAGGGCAACCGCCACAAGTGCCACACCGAAGTGAGCTATCTGGCCTCCCCAGTACCCGCTGTCGCGGCGCATCAGGCGCCACGCGGCTGCGGGCACTGACCTTTCCGACCCGGCTGCAGCCCGACGAGCCAGCCACCACAGGTGACGCACCATCGACGACACCACGAACGTTGCCAGCACGACGACGAGCACGGCACCCCAATGACGCGTTGCCAACAACGCGGTTGCCAACCCTGCCGCCACGGCTATCCGCACCGGAGAGCGCAGTCGCTCCCAGGTGACCGTCGCAGTGGCGACTCGATACGGGGTGACCGGCCCAAGGCCCATCGCCACCAGCAGGACAAGGGATAGCGGGACGGCGGCCCGGTCGAAGAACGGCCTGCCTACCGACACCTGGTCCGACGAGAACGCCTCGACTAGCAATGGATAGGTGGTGCCCATGAGCACGGCGAAGGCGAAGAGCGTTAGCAGGAGGTTGTTGGCAAGGAAGACACCCTCGCGACTGGCCAGGGATTCCAGGCGAGGGGCTCCCGCTACCACGTGCAGGCGCGTCACCAACAGAGCGAACGAGCCGAGCGTTACCACCGTGAAGAACACCAGCAGGGCCGGCCCAACTGCCGACTGCGTGAAGCTGTGCACCGAGGCGATGACGCCGCTCCTGGTGAGGAAGGTGCCGAAGATCGTCAGGGCGAAGGTCGTGATGACAAGAGTCATGTTCCACGCCGCCAGCATGCCGCGGCGTCGTTGCACGATGGAGGAGTGGATGAAGGCGGTGGCAGTCAACCACGGGAGGAACGAGGCATTCTCGACGGGATCCCATGCCCAGTAGCCGCCCCAGCCGAGAACGGCGTATGACCATAGAGCTCCGAGCGTGATGCCGGCGGTCAGGAAGCCCCACGCCACCAAAGTCGTGTTGCGTGTTCGCTCGAGCCACGCCGACCCCGACGTGCCGTCGACCAGGGCGGCGATGGCGAAGGCGAAGGGCACGGTCAAGCCGACGAGCCCCATGTACAGGAGCGGCGGGTGAACGGCCATCAGGATGTTGTTCTCCAGAAGCGGGTTGGGCCCGACGCCGTCGAGAGGGGTTATCGCCGAGGCCGCGAATGGGTTGGAGGCGGTCGCCAGCAAACCGAAGAAGAAGCTGGCGACGGCGCCCATGACGGCGAGAGCACCAAGCGACATCGGGTTGCCACGGTCAGCCTTGGTCCAAACCCACCAGGTGTACCCGGCCAGGACGAGACCCCACAGCACGAGGCTGCCCTCGAGGGCCGCCCAGGCCGAGGCGATGGTGAAGAGCAGGGGAGTAGAACGAGCATGGTTGTCGGCGACATAGGCGATGGAGAAGTCATGGCTGATGAGCGCGAACTGAAGTGCCACCATTGCCGTAAGGGAACCGGTGACTAGCCCGATCATGGCCCAGCGCAGCCAGGGAGCTGGAAGGCCTGACCGACGCCGCATGCTCCCGACAACGATGGCTATCGAAGACGCCAGCGCAACGATGACGGCGCTGTAGCCGATGGCTGCGGTCACGGTGCCGCCTGACCTCCGGGCAGCTCATAGGTGTCGTCCCGCGTTCGGTACTGCTCGTCGTGGCGGATGATCATGGTGTCCGAGCGGAAGACACCGTCTCGCCACGTTCCCTCGACTACGACGCCGATCCCCTCTTGGAAGAGCTGTTGCGGAGCGCCGCTGTGGATGACCGTGACGGCCTCGAAGCCATCCGTGACCTCGAAGGTGACGTTCTCGGCGGTTGCCACGACGGTTCCCGCAACCACCTGTCCGCCGAGCCGGGTGCGACCAGCGTCTTCCGCCGAGTCGGCGAGGATCTCGGACGGAGTCTTGAAGTACACGAGGCTGTCGTTGAGGCTGAATGCCATGAAGCCGATGGCGATGGCGATGAGGCCGATCGCCGGGATGATGAATGCCCGGTAGCGCTTCACGACAGCTCGCGCAGTCGATCGTTGGCCCGGCGTACCCGCCACACCATCCAACCGACGTAGGAGACCAGCGTGCCGTAGACGGCGGCGTAGGCGAGCGCCACCCAGCCCCAATCAGACATCGGCGCTCCTCAGGTCGGGAGTCACCACGGCGGCTCCGGCGACGGGCAAGTCGCTCCGCCGCAGTGCAGCCTCTATCTCGTCCTCGGTGCTGGCAAGCTCGATGCGCCGCACCAGGAGCGCGACGTATACGACGGTGAAGGCGACCAAGGCCGCAAGGAAAGCAGCGACGAATGGCGGGTCCATTTCGAGACCCCCGGGACGAGCGATGGATGCCTGCTGGTGCAGCGTTCTCCACCACACGACGGAGAAGTGAACGATCGGGATCTGGACGACTGCGAGCATGCCGAAGATTGCGGAGCGCCGGGCTCGGGCCGTGGGGTCTTCGGTGCTGCGACGCAGCGCCAGATACCCGAGGTACACGAAGAACAGCACTGCCGTAAGCACCAGCCGGGCGTCCCAGGTCCACCACACTCCCCACGTCGGTTTTCCCCAGATCATCCCGCTGAGGATGGCCGCTCCCGTGAAGACGACGCCGATCTCGGCGGAGGCGCCCGCAGCTCTATCCCACCGGAGCGACTTGGTCTTCAGATAGGCGGCGCTGGCAACGAGCGTGACTGTGAACGACAGGTAGGCCAGCCAGATCGACGGAACATGGACGAAGAGCATCCTTGCCAGGTCTCCCTGGGTCGCTTCCGGCGGAACCGCCAGGGCGGCGCTGAGGGCGGCGGCGATGCCGGCGAAGGCGCCTATCTCGAGCAATCGGATCCGGGTCGTCAACCAGCCTCCTGAAGCGGTCGGGCTACCAGTACTCCGGTGACGGCGAGAGCCAGGTTCACAGTCAACAGGAGAAGCAGCCAGGTGAGAATACTTTCGCCCAGCCGCAACCCTTCAAGTGCCTGCGTTGCCGCCAACAAGATGGGAATGGCGAGTGGCGCCACGAGCAAAGGAACCAGTGCAGGGCGAGTGGCACTTGGTCCTGTGACCGCGCTCACCAGTGTTCCCAGCATGGCGAGGGCGGCACCGACGAGGGGGACCAACGCCAGCAGCCACCCCCACCCGGCGATGGGAGCGTCGTAGAGGGCCAGCATCACCGGAAGCAGGACGACTTCGAGAGCGATGAGCAGGACGGCCGCTGCGGCCGCCCGTCCAGCGAGTACCGCCGCGGGGTCGGCGCCGAGCATGGCAAGCCGGTCCCTCTGCGGTCCGGCGTTGTCCGCACTCTGGCGAAGGGCTACGAGGATGCCGAAGAGCAGAACCACCGCCCAGTAGAGACCAGGGCCGATGCGCCGCAGGGTGGGGACGTCGGTGCCGATGCCGAGTGGAATCAACAGCAAGGCGATGGCGGCAAACGGGGCGATGACCCACAGCACCTCTCCGCTGCGCATCTCCGACAGCAGGTCGCGTCTGGCGATGGCGGCCGCCTGGTGGCGCAGGCCGATCATGCGGCCACCTCCAGATTGCCGTTGTCCAGCTCAAGAGTCCGGTCGAGGGGTAGTCCTCCATGCGCTCGTTGGTGGGAGACCACGATCGCCCCACCGCCGCGAGCGACGACATCCTTGAGAAGATGATCGACCAGCTCGACCGCGCCGGAGTCGAGCCCGGCCTGGGCCTCGTCAAAGAGCAGCAGCCGCGGTGGGGCCAGCAACAACGTGGCGAATTCGGCGCGGCGCTGCATGCCGAAGGAGCAGTGGTCTGCCCTTCGTGACGACGCTGCCGATAGCCCTACTTGAGCTAGAGCAGAGGAGACATCGCTGATGGTGGCTCCGAGCAACTCGGCGGCGAAGGAAGTGTTCTCGGCGAGGGTGAGGTGGGGGAAAAGCGAGGGGGTATGCCCGATGAAGCCGATCGTAGGCCGGACATCGAAGCGGGCGTCAGAGGTGACGTCGACTCCAAGCACCTCGGCCGTCCCCGTTGTGGGCGTCAGCAGCGTTGCTGCGACGCGCAGCAGGGTCGTCTTCCCCGAGCCGTTGGCGCCGCTGATACCCACGGCTTCACCCGGGGCCACCTCGAGGTCGAGGTCGCGCAGCACCGGTGTCCGACCAAGGTCAACACCAAGGGCGCGCAGAGAAACGACGGGAGCGGACATCGGGCGAGTCTACGACTGGCCGGGTCAGTGGGCTCGGGCTGTCCCCTCCCGCCTGCTCATGTCTCCGCAGGCGGGGGAGGAAGTCGTGTCCCCGTAGGGGGGAGTACCGGCGAAGCCGGGGAAGGGGGGGCTTCCTGGCGGGCGCGCAGATTGGTGAAGCCCCCTCCGACCTCGCTGCGCTCGGCCTCCTCCAGAGGGGAGGAGACTCGAAGCGGAGGGATGGCGGCCTTACCGAGACTGAGTTGCGGTCTCCCGGCGGTGGGGGTCGTAGACCCATTCGCCCCGCGTGCGTTCCCACTCCAGTCGCTCGCGGTCCTCGCCCTTGAGCGAAGGCGTTGCGAACAGCAGCAGGCTCGGCAGTACCAGCAGTGAAACCAGCACCGCCAGGGCGATCATCACCGCGGTGAGGACGCCGTAGACGGCGAAGATCGGCATCGGCGCTAGGCCCAGCACCGTGAACCCGGCGATGGATGTCAGCGCCGATAGCAGCAGCGCCCCGCCGGTTCCTTCACCTGCCCTGCGTAACGCCGGGAACCGGCTGGGTTCGCCGGCCAGCTCCTCTCGGAATCGCACGGTGAAGTGGGTCGCGAAGTCGATGCCGACACCGATGGAGATGGCGGCGATGGTCGCCGTCACCGGGTTGATCGTGTAGTCGGCGAGATACATGAAGCCGTACACCCACGCCACCACTAGCAGAATCGGTGTCACCGACACCAGCGAGTATTTGATCGATTTCAGGATGAACGCTGCGAGCAAGAAGGTCAGTAGCAACGCCAACGGCAGCGAC
>JAZFSG010000129.1:0-3348 GCA_036446035.1 Acidimicrobiia bacterium
CAGGAACCGAACGCGACCAGGATCTTGGCCTTGCGCCGCAGCAGGCCGGCCATGTACTCGTTGTCCGACGTGCGTATCGCGCCGTTGAAGAGGCAGATGTCGATCTCGCCGTCTTCCATCGCCTCGACATCCTTCACCTTGAAGTCGACCGCCACCGGCCAAAATACGATGTCGAATGCGGCATCTACATCGAGGATCTTCTCCTTGATATCCAGCACCGCGATCTCGCACCCGCCGCACGAAGCGGCCCAGTAGAGGGCCAGCTTTGGCTTTGTCTTGATGTCGGTGGTCATCTCTCCGCCTTAATCGGTCCCAGGCTGCGGATCTCATTTGCCATTTCGTTGGCGGTCTCCGCCCAGACGTCGCCTTCGCTGGCGGACACCCAAACCAGGCGCAGGCGCTCCGGGTCGATCCCGAATCCGTCGAGTAGCCGGCGCATCAGATGCACCCGGCGCAGCGCCTTGTAGTTGCCCTCCTGGTAGTGGCAGTCGCCGGGATGACAGCCGGAGATGATCACACCGTCGGCTCCGAATTCGAACGCCTTGGCGACAAATGTCGGATCCATCCGACCACTGCACATGATCCGGACGATGGCGACGCTGGGGTCCCACTCGATGCGGGAGATCCCGGCCAGGTCGGCCCCGGTGTAGCTGCACCAGTTGCACAGGAACGCAACGACCTTTGGCTGCCAGCTCTCTTCGGGAGCTCCAGCGTCGGGGCCTCGTTCTGCTGTCGTAACCATCTTGATCACCTCGCTCCCACGGGCGCCAAAACGCCCTCCAGCTCGGCCAGGATCTGCGCGTCCGTGAAGCCCGCCCCCGTGATGGCCGAGGCGGGGCAGGCGGCGACACAGGTGCCGCACCCCTTGCACAGGGCCTCGTTCACACGGGCGACCTCCTCTTCATGATCGAAGCTGATCGCCAGGTAGGGGCAGAGTCCTACGCACGTCTTGCACCCACCGCATAGCTTCTCGTCGACCACCGCTCGAATCGGGTCGATCATCACCTCGCCTTGGCCGATCAGCGAGAGGATGCGGGCGGCCGCAGCTTGCGCCTGGGCCACCGTGTCCGGGATGTCCTTGGGGCCCTGGCTGCAGCCTCCGATGTACACGCCGTCCGTCGTGGTTCCGACCGGATCGAGCTTGGGGTGACGCTCGAGGAAGAACCCATCCGGGCTGCGACTGAGAGAGAACACCCTGCCCACAGCACCGGCGTCGCTCTGCGGTTCGATGGCAGTGCACAGCACCACCATGTCGACCGGGATTTCGCGGTACTTGCCGATCAAGGTGTCTTCACACCGCACCAGGAGATGGGGATCGGAGCCGTTGCCATCCAGCGCCGGCACCACTTCTGCCACCTTGCCGCGGATCGCCGTAGTGCCCTCCTGGAGCACCCTGAGATAGAACTCCTCGTAGCCCTTCCCGAACGCCCGCATGTCGATGTAGAACTGATAGACGTCGGCATCGGTCCGTTCCTTCACCAAATGGGCGAATTTCAGAGCGGCCATGCAGCAGACTCGCGAGCAATACCGGTTGTAGTTCTCGTCCCTCGACCCGACGCAGTGCACGATGCCCACGGCCCGGGGCGGCTCCCCGTTCTTGAGGAGAACCTTGCCCCCGGTGGGACCGGTCGAGTTGACCATGCGCTCGAATTCGAGGCTGGTGATGACGTTGTCGTAGCGGCCGTAGCCGTACTGAGTCATCTTCGAGGCGTCGAACGACTTGAAGCCGGTCGCCACCATTATCTGCCCGACGTCGAGCGTGGTTATCTCGTCCTCCATGTCGAGCTTGATCGCCTGCGGCGGACAGATGTCCTCGCACGCGTGGCACTCGACGCAGGCCCCGCAATGGAGGCAGCGGGCGGCCTCGCGCCGTGCCTCTTCCTCGGACAGTCCGAGATCGACCTCGTCGTAGTCGGTGAGCCGCTCCGCCGGCGAGCGCTTTGGCATGGGGGTACGGGGCACCCGTTCCATGTCTGCGTAGGCGGGCGATTGCAGATACGGCCGTTCCTCGAAGCCGCGACCGGGCTCGGCGGGCGGCATGTGGCTGGTGAAACCGGACAGTGGCTCGCTCCGCAGGTACCTGCCGATAGCCTCGGCAGCGCGTCGGCCCTGTCCCATCGACTCGACCACGGTGGTCGGGCCCATCACCACGTCGCCGCCGGCGAAGACACCGGCGATGGGCGTGGTCAGCGACTCGGGATCGACTTCGAGCGTGTCCCACCTCGTGAACGCCAACGCGTCGGCGGGCTCGGCACCGGCGCGGTACCACTCCTGGTCGGGGCGCTGGCTGATCGACACGATGACCGTGTCGAATTCGCGGTCGTGCTCGCTCCCCTCAACGGCCACCGGCCGGGGGCGTCCGCTGTCGTCGGGTTCTCCGAGCTCCATCTGCACGCAGCGCAGGCCTCGGGCCCGGCCTTTCTTGACCAGCACCTCGATCGGTGCGATCAGATAATCGAACTGAACTCCTTCGGCGACGGCGTCTTCGAACTCGTCCTCCTCGCCGGGCATCTCCGCCCTGGTCCTCCGATAGAGAACCGTGACGTCGGCACCCTCGCGGCGAGCGGTACGGGCGGCATCCAGCGCGGTGTTGCCGCCGCCGACGACGGCGACCCGCTTTCCGATTTCTTGAGGGACTCCGAGGTTGATGTTGCGCAGGTACTCGACTCCGCTGAGCACACCGTCGGCATCCTCACCGGGTACGTCGAGCCGCAAGCCCTGGTGGGCTCCAATGCCGAGGAACACCGATCTGAACCCGAATTCGGGCGCATCGCCCAGCAGGTCGTCGAGCGAGAAGTCCCGGCCCAGCTCCATGCCGGTCTTCATCTCGACGCCCAGCTTGCGGATGTAGTCGAGGTCGCGCTCGACCATCGGCCGCGGACACCGATAACCGGGGAGGCCCACGGCCAGCATCCCGCCGAGTTTGTCGTGCTTCTCGAAGACGGTGACCTTGTAGCCCTCGAGAGCAAGGTCGAAGGCGCAGGTCAGCCCGGCCGGGCCCGATCCGATGACCGCTACCCGTTCCGCGAGGTCGTGCTCGGGAGGGTCGGGCTCCGGGTCGGGTTCGTTCTCCCGCTCCCAGTCCATGGCGAACCGTTTCAGCGCCCTGATGGCGATCGGATCTTCGACGTTGGAGCGGCTGCAAGCCTCCTCGCACGGCGCATAACACACCCGGCCGCAGATGAAGGGCAGCGGGTTGCGGCGGCGAATGAGCTTGGCTGCCTCGGCGTACCGGCCGTCGGCGATCAGCGACACGTATCCGGCGGCGTTCTGGTGGATCGGGCACGCCTCCATGCACGGCGACTTTCCCTGTCGATCGATCGCGTACGTACTCGGGATAGCTTGCGG
>JAZFSG010000130.1:0-19529 GCA_036446035.1 Acidimicrobiia bacterium
GATCGACGCCACCGAGAAGACGGCAGCCCCAACGCCGACGAGGGTGTGGGTGCGCAGACCCGCTGCCTTCTGAGCGGTTTCTCGCTCATAGCCGATCAGGCCGCTGCAGACCGCCGCGAGAAGTAAGCGCCCCAGGATCGCTGCCGGAGCCACCGCTAGTCCTTCCTCCTTGTCGACTGGCTCTCCAACCGTATCGCACGCCAGCACGCTCGGGGGCCGAAACCCCGAATCGCTGAACGGCTACTCGGCGGCGCCGATCTCATCGACGAGTACGCGAGCCGCCCACCCGATGGGGTCCTCGAGTTCGGAGTACGAGGGGAGGTTCTCGGGATCAAGCCACAGCTTGACCAGGGCCGCATCGCCCCAGCGTTCCGTGATGTCATTGCAGAAGCTGGAGCCGTTTTGGTAGTCGAGACGGTTGACCGACAAGCCGGCAAGTTGCTGTAGCACCTGCTCGCCCTGGTTCGGCTCCGCTCGGCGGCGGTTGATCGACTCTCGGATGCGGGGCGCCTCCGGCAGCATGCTGCCGGCGATGCGCTCCGTCAGGAAGTCGGCATGTCCCTCGGTGAAACCGATGAAGGCCCGGATCGGCTCGAGGTCGGCCGGTCGCTCAGGCCCCGACAGCAGCGAAGCCAAGCCGCCCGGGTTCTCCATCATCTGCGCCAGCTCTTCGGGACTGTCGAGCCCCTCCATCCGCGACGTCAGCTGGGACGGGTCGAACTCGAATCCCTCGAAGTAGGCGTCGATGAGCCGCGTGAAGTGATCCCGTGCCCAGGGCACCGCGAGCTGCGCCTGGTAGATCACTTCGTGAATGGCCGCCCACAGCCGGGCTTGGCGGGGGTCGATGTCGTAGTCAACGGCGAACGCCTCGATGTTGGGTATGACAAGGGCAGGCCCACCATCGAGTGGTGGCAGGCCGACGTCGAACTGCCCGAGAACGCGATGGCCCATGAGCCCCACCATCGACCCCATCTGCATGCCAAGGAGCACGGGGGCGAGCGGCGACAGCATGGCTCCGATGTTGAGAGCAGGCTGATCGATGTCGCTTCCTGCAGACATCTTCTGGGCGAGGGCCTCGGCCAGATAGGCGAAGGACCGGAAGTTGGCGTCGGCCCAGCCGCGTCGATCCGTCAGCGCTATCGGATTTCCCGTTGGGGCAAGCGAGGTCTCGGAGTTGGCGACATGGAGCTCGGCAGCATGAATGAGCTCCTGGTACTCCTCGATCAGGTCCGGCTCGATGGGTTCGGCAGCGCCGACCAGGCTCTGACCGACCTGGGCACCAAGCTTCCAGTTGACGGGACCGGGCGATTGCAGCAGCTCGAGGAGCTGCTCGAAGATGTTGTCTTCGCTCAAGAGACGTCTGGGCGGGGACCGAGCTCGATCGTCAAGGCGATGGTTTCACCTGCTCTGACGATGCCGACCTCGAGAGGCTGCCCCACCTTGTAGCGGCGAAGCCGGCCAACGAGCGAGTCGATGGTCTTCACGTCGTGACCCTCGAGGGAGAAGATGATGTCGCCCTCGCGAATGTCACCGTTGGCGGCTCCGGAGTCCTCGATGACGTCCTGCACGAAGACGCCGACAGCTACCTCGGCGCCGTCGGACTGATCCTCGAGAGAGGTGCGACCCTCGATCCCAAGGAAGGAGTGCTGTACTTCGCCGTTGGCAATGATCTCATCGGTGATGCGCTGCACGACCTCGATGGGGATGGCGAAGCCGATGCCCTCGACGCCGACGTCGGAGACGCCGACGGCGCTCGTGACACCGATCAGGGCTCCAAGGCCATCGACGAGGGCGCCGCCTGAGGATCCTCGAGTGATCGGCGCATCGGTCTGCAGCATGCCAAGAAGCCGGTCGTCCGGTCCAGTTTGCACCTCGCGATCGAAGGCCGAGATGACGCCGACGGTCACCGTTGGTCCGCCCTCCAGCCCGAGGGGGCTGCCGGCAGCTATGGCGAGGTCGCCTATCGACAGCCCTTCGGAGCTGCCGATGTCGATGGGGATGAGGCCGGCGGCGGAGATCTTGAGTACGGCGAGGTCGGTCGTGGGGTCTGCGCCGAGCAGCTCTGCTTCATAGAGCCGCCCATCGCTGAAGGTCACCGTGACGACGTCGCTGCCGTTCACGACATGCTCGTTGGTGACTATGTAGCCGTCGGCCGACAGCACCACGCCAGATCCACTGCCGGTTCCGTTGAAACCACCCGCTCCGTTGCTCACGCCGACGTCGACCGTGACCACAGACGGGATCACCTTGCGAGCGACGGCGACGGGGTCGGCAGAGGCATCGTCCGGTCCGACGAACTCGGTACGGATCACCTCGCGCACCGTCTCCGTGCCGGGCGCCGCGATCGGAGCCGGCTCGTCGTCGCGGAGGAGGAAGAAGCCACCAACGACTAGCCCCGCTCCGATGGCTCCGGCTAACAGGGGCAGAGCGATAGTTGACCATTTGCTCGGCCTGTGCACGACAGGTGCAGGGGGTGCCGCCGGGGCAGGGGTGGTGAAGCGGCTACGCGGGGGCCGTGCCACCAGCCCTTCGCGGAAGTCGGCACCCTCCTCGGCGCCGCCGCGGAAGACGTCGTCTGGCCTATAGAGCGGGCTCGGCGGAAGCAGGGGGTCGCTAGGGACAGGCGGGATGAGTGCCCTGGAGTCGGGCAGCGGCCTCTCCGGTGGGTTGAGGGCCGCGGCTTCGTGAGGCTCAGGTGATGCCGTCTCTACGACCGTCTCTTCACGAGGCGCGGTCACTGGGGAGGATGGCGCCGCAGGCTCGGTCGCCTCGTCGTCGGGGTCGGCTTCAGGCGTCGGTTCCTGTGCGGTCCACGGCTGGGGCTGCGTTGCGTCGGACTCGGAGTCCCTCGGGTAATCGTCCATGGCGCTCATTGTACGGGAACCCTGTTCCTTGCTTGTGTGGTGTGTGTTAACAATCCGTATGACCTTTGAAGGAGTACCAGGTGCAACGCACAACTGAGCCCAACCGTTCCCGCTGTACTTGGGCGGGCAGCGACCCCTTGATGGTCGCCTACCACGACAAGGAGTGGGGGCTGCCGGTCCACGATGACCGCACCCACTTCGAGTTCCTTGTCCTCGAGGGCGCCCAGGCCGGCCTGAGCTGGTCGACGATCCTCAACAAGCGAGAGGGTTATCGGCGGTCCTTCGCCGACTTCGACGCCGCCAAGGTCGCCCGCTATTCGCCGGCCAAGATCGAGAAGCTGTTGACCGACCCGTCGATCGTTCGCAATAGAGCGAAGGTGGCGGCGACGGTGTCGAACGCTAAGGCCTTCCTCGATCTCCAGAAGGATGAGGGATCGTTCAATGCGTACCTGTGGGGCCTCGCCGGGGGCAAGCCCATCGTCCGTCGTCGGCGTTCAATGTCAGACATCCCGGCGACCAGCCCCCTGTCCCACAAGCTGTCGACCGACCTCAAGGAACGCGGCTTCCGCTTCGTCGGCCCGACCGTGATGTACGCCCACCTACAAGCCGTCGGTGTCGTCAACGACCACGTGGTGAGTTGCTTTCGGTGGAGCGAGGTACAGGGCTAGAACCTTCCCCCTTGAAGGGACTTTCAATCGCCTGAAGGCAGTCTTGTGGGCCACAGCAGGTCGTCGGCGCCGCCTCCTGCCACCATCTCGGCGACCTCTTTGACCATGGGGTTGCGATCTTCGAGCGCGGCCTGGATGGCGGCGAGGGCGTCTGCGGACTCGAAGGCGCTGAGGGCGACGACGGCCCTTCGCCGAACCTTGGGAGGAGCTGCCGAGCTGAGCTCGACCAACAGTGGCAGGCTGGTGTTGTCGCCGATTGCTCCGAGTGCAGCGACTGCCGCCTCGCGCGCCCCGTCGTCGCTGTCCTCGGTGGCGGTCCCCATCAGCCACGGCAGCGCGTCGGCTTCGCCGATCTCTCCGAGTGCAAAGGCAACCGCTTCGCGCACCTCGGTGGCGTCATCGTCGCCCGCCGCCAGAAGGGGAGCGGGATCGCTCGAAGCGGCCAGGGCCTCCGCTGCTGCCGCCCGAACGCTGACTTCGGGATCGGACCCGAGCAACGAGGCGAGCGCCACTGCCACCGTCTTCTCGTTGCTGCGCTCGCCGAGGATCGAAGCTGCCATGCGCCTCATCTCCACACGCTCTTCCCCGAGGAAGGCAAGCGGATCGCCGATGAGTGCCTTGAGGTCGTCGTTGAGAGAGTCCACTCTGCCACGCTAGGTCGTGAAGCGCGGGCAACAGGCCGCTGTTAGTTTCAAACGTGGAGGAACAGCTTGCTCGACATCCGGAACCTCGAAGTTGTGTACAACGACGTCATCCTGGTGTTACGCGGCGTTTCGTTCTCGGTACCCGAGGGCAAGATCATCGCCTTGCTTGGCGCCAACGGTGCCGGCAAGACCACTGTGCTCAGGGCCATCTCAGGTCTGCTAGACGTCCACAACGGCGACGTCACCAAGGGGGAGGTACTACTCGAGGACGAGAGGATCGACGGGGTCAACGCATCCAGCATCGTCAAACGTGGCGTCGTCCAGGTACTCGAGGGGAGACGCATCTTCGCTGAGTTCACCGTCGATGAGAACCTGCGGGTTGGAGCTCACACGGCACGGGCCGACACAGACAGCAACCTCGACCGGGTCTACTCACTCTTCCCCGTTCTCCAGAATCGGCGCAAGTCGGTGGCCGGATACCTCTCGGGCGGTGAGCAGCAGATGCTGGCCATTGGCAGAGGCCTCATGTCGAATCCGCGGTACCTGTTGCTCGATGAGCCCAGCCTGGGGCTGGCCCCGATCCTCGTGCAGCAGATTCGCGATCTGATAGTCGAGATCAACAGCCAGGGGACCGCGGTCTTGCTTGTCGAGCAGAATGCCACGATGGCGCTATCCATCGCTAGCCACGGCTACGTCATGGAGACGGGAAAGATCGTCATGGACAAGCCCGCCGCCGATCTGATGGCAGACGAGGACATCCAGGAGTTCTATCTGGGGCTACATGCCGGAGGCGCCAGACACTCGTATCGCGAGGTCAAGCACTACAAGCGTAAGAAGCGATGGCTGTCGTGAGGACATTGGGCATTGGGGTTTGGGCTTTGGGCCGGGGGTGTGGTTATGGGTGAAGTGCTGCTCGACTTCAAGGATGTCCAACTGTCGTTCGCTGGGGTCAAGGCACTCGACGGCGTGTCCTTCCACGTCGACGACGGCGAGCTCTTTGCCATCATCGGGCCCAACGGTGCCGGCAAGACCTCCATCTTCAACTGCCTCAACGGCGTCTATCGGCCCCAGCAAGGGTCGGTTCTCTTCGACAAGGTTGAACTGGTCGGGCGCAAGCCGCATCGCATCGCAGCCCTCGGGGTAGCTCGCACCTTTCAGAACATCGAGCTGTTCGAGCACCTGACGGTTCTTGACAACATCCTGCTCGGCCGCCACCTCCACATGAGCTACGGCTCCCTGGCGGCCGCGGTTCACCTCGGGCGAGCCCGTCGCCAGGAAACAGAACACCGCAACCGGGCCGAAGAGATCATCGACTTTCTCGAGATCGAGCAGTTCCGGCGCTCACCCGTGTCCCTACTGCCGTATGGCTATCAGAAGCGAGTCGAGTTGGGGAGAGCGTTGGCGATGGAGCCCCGCCTCCTGCTGCTGGATGAGCCCGCAGCCGGCATGAACTTCGAGGAGACCGAGGACATGGCTCGGTTCATCCTCGACATCAAAGACGAGCTCGGCATCGCGATGGTCCTCGTGGAGCACGACATGGGGTTGGTGATGGACATCGCCGATCGGGTCATGGTGCTCGACTTCGGTCGCAAGATCGGCGAAGGGTCGCCGGCTGCCGTGCAGAGTGATCCCGAGGTGATCCGGGCTTACCTCGGCGAAGACTTCCAGACTGAAGGACTGCTCGAGGCAGATGCAGAATCGACCGGAGGCACAACATGACCACCACAGCGACTCGACCGGAAGCTTCGGATCTTTCGCAACCCAGTACGCCGGCGCTGCTGCGGGCGGTTGCCACGGCGTCGCCCTCGAAGGTGGCCCTGCGCGAGAAGACCCTTGGCATCTGGGAGGAGGTCACCTACGCCGACTACTGGAACGATGTCAAGACAGCGGCCATGGGGCTGTGGGCCCTCGGCGTTCGCCCGGGAGACAGGGTCGCCATCCAGTCGGAGAACCGAATCGCCTGGGTTGTCGCCGACCTGGCGGCGCAGTCGCTGCAGGGGGTCTCGGTCGGGCTCTACTCGACCAACCCGTCGGCCGAGGTCGAGTACCTGCTGGCACACTCGGAGTCGAAGGTCCTCATCGCCGAGGACCAGGAACAGGTCGACAAGGCGTTGGCCGTCAAGGACCGTCTCCCCAATCTCACCAAGATCGTGTACGTGGAGCCGCGGGGCGTCGTTACCTATGGCGATCCACTGCTGATGTCGTGGGACGATCTCCTTGAGCTCGGCCTAGAGCGAATGGTTGAGAGCCCGGGTCTTGTCGACGAGTTGGTCGATGGCATCGAGCCCGACGATCTCGCCACGTTGGTGTACACATCGGGAACCACAGGACCCCCCAAAGGCGTGATGCTGTCACATCGCAACCTGGTGTGGACGGCCGACCGGTCTGCGGAGGTGATCACGGGTGAGATCTTCGACAAGAATCCGCAGTTCCTCTCCTATCTGCCGTTGTGCCACGTCTTCGGCCGCCTCTACGACCTGCTGGCGGCGACTCGTCTGGAGGCGACGGTGAACTTCGCCGAGTCGATCGACACCCTCGTCGCCGACCTCGTCGAAGTGCAGCCGACCTATTTCCCAGCTCCGCCCCGCATCCTCGAGAAGATGCACGCCTCGGTGATGATCCGCATGGCAGATGCTTCGTTCATGAAGAAGCTCCTGTTCAAGACCTTCTTGGCGGTCGGATACCGGAATGCCGACCGCGTCCTCGCCAGGGGCAAGCGAGGTCTCTTTGGCGACGCTCTCTACGGTCTCGGCTGGCTGGCCGTCTATCGCCCGCTGAAGCAGAGGCTCGGTCTGCGCAACTGCAAGTCGCTGGTGTCGGGCTCGGCGCCGATCGCTCCTGCCGTTCTGAAGTTCTTCATGGCCATCGGCGTCCCCATCTACGAGGCGTGGGGCATGACGGAGACCACCGCCTACGGCACGATCAACGAACGTGGCAACATCAAGCTCGGCACGATCGGCTGCGCCAATGATCTCGCGGAGATCGAACTGGCAGCGGACGGCGAGATCCTGGTTCGCCACCCCGCCATCTTCATGGGCTATTTCAAGGATCCAGAGGCTACGGCCGAGGCCGTCGATGACGAAGGATGGCTACACACTGGGGACATCGCCGAGAGGGACGGCGAGCACTTTCGCATCATCGACCGCAAGAAAGACATCATCATCACCGCAGGCGGCAAGAACATCTCGCCGTCCGAGATCGAGAACAAGCTCAAGGTTTCTCCTTACATCAAGGAGGCCATCGTCATCGGCGACCGTCGCAAGTACCTCTCGGCCCTCGTCGGCATCGAGCTCGACACGGTGGCCAACTGGGCGTTGCGCCGCGACCTCACCTTTACGACCTACCGGGACCTTTCGGAGAAGCCGGAAGTGATCAGCCTCATCCGCAAGGAGGTCGATCGCGTGAACGAGGAGTTCTCCCGGGTCGAGCAGATCAAGCAGTTCGTGCTGCTGCCCAAGGAGCTCGACCACGAGGAAGGTGAGCTCACCGCAACCCAGAAGGTCAAGCGCCGGGTCATCGAGGAACTGTTCGCCGACCACATCGAGGGCATGTACGCATGACTCGATTCCTGCAAGCGACCATCGAGGGACTGTCACTTGCGTCCATCTACGCCCTCCTGGCTCTCGGCTTCGTCATCATCTACAAGTCGTCTCAGGTGCTGAGCTTCGCGCAGCCGGCCTTCTTGATGGTCGGGGGATACGCCACCTCGTACATCGCGGTGACCATGGGGGTCAACTTCTGGCTGGCGGTGCCCCTCGGCGTCGCGGTGGCGGCGTTGTTGGCGGCCACCTTTGAGCGGGTGACAGTGCGGCCCATGATTGGCAAACCGGTTTTCTCGGTCGCCATCCTGACCATCGGACTCGACATATCGACCCGCGTCGGCATCGACGATCTGATCGGCGTCAACATCCGTACGGTGGGAGACCCCTGGGGTTTCAAGACCTTCAAGTTCTTCGACGCCGTCGTACAGCACCGCTCGCTGGCGACGATCATCGCCACGATCGTGGTCGTTGTGCTTCTTGCCCTGTTCTTCCGTTATTCGCGCACCGGCCTGGCGATGCGCGCCACCGCGTTCGACCAGGAGACCTCGCTGGCTCAGGGGATCAGCGTCGGTCGCGTGTTCGCCCTCGCCTGGCTGCTCGGCGGAGCGCTGGCGGGGCTCGCCGGAATGTTCTCTGCTACCGGCCTCGCCGGGCTCAGCCAATCCAACTACCTGCTCGCCCTCAAGGCGCTCCCGGCGGTCGTTGTCGGCGGTCTCGACTCCATCAATGGCGCCGTGGCCGGTGCGCTCATCATCGGACTCGCCGAGGCCTACACCGCCAGCTACCAGGGCGAGTTCTTGCCGTTCCTCGGCAGCAACTTCAGCCAGGTGGTGCCTTACGTCGTGATGGTGTTGGTGCTTGTCATCCGTCCCTATGGCCTCTTCGGAACCAAGGAGGTCGTACGGGTATGAGGGGCCGCCCCCTCCTCTTCACGTCGTACGAATCGGACGGCGCCATGCTGCGCACTCGCGTCCAGTGGGTGTGGTTGGTGCTGGGCCTCGCCCTGTTGACTTGGCTGCCGTTCGTTCTCGAGCGCAGCGACCTCATCCTGGTGGCGACGGCCTTCGTGGCGGCGGTAGGCGCCATCGGGCTGAACCTGGTTACCGGCTACGCCGGGCAAGTGTCATTGGGCCATGCCTTCTTCCTAGCCGTTGGCGCCTATACGGGTGCCGCCCTCAGCGGCGATCCCGACGCCTCGGTGATCGGCTTCGGCCTCGACATGGTGTTATGGCTGCCGGCTGCGGGCATCGTGGCCGCCCTCGTCGGTGCGCTGGTGGCGCCGATCGCGGTACGGCTGCGCGGCCTCTACCTGGCGCTGGTGACCATCGGCCTGGTGTTCCTGGGCGAGCACATCTTTCGCAACTGGAGAGAGCTGACGGGAGGCATCGGGGTGGGCCGTGAGCCCGCTCAGCTGGACCTGCTCGGTTTCCGCTTCGACACCGAGGGTGAGGTATTCGGGATCTCGATGATCCGGGAGCAGAAGATCTACTTCCTCGGGCTCGTTCTGCTGATCGTCATGGGCTTCATGGCGAAGAACATCGCTCGCAGCCGCATCGGTCGGGCGTTCAGCGCCATCCGTGATCGTGACATCGCTGCCGCGGTGATGGGTGTCGATCTCACCCGCTACAAGGTCGTGGCCTTTGCTGTTTCGTCCTTCTACGCCGGTGTGGCCGGCTCGGTTCTGTTCACCATCACTGGCTTCGTCGAACCGACCAGCTTCAATCTCGTCCTATCTGTGCTGTACATCGCCATGGTGGTCATCGGGGGCATCGCCACCATCTCGGGCGCCATCATGGGGGCGGCCTTCGTCACCCTGCTGCCAAGATTCATCGAGCTCGGTAGCGATTGGATCTGGTTCCTCGGCCCTGGTGGCGGTCTCACCACCGGCCAGCTGGAGCGCATACTTTTCGGGGCGCTGGTGGTCCTCTTCCTCATCGTCGAACCTCTCGGCCTCTACGGCATCTGGTTCCGTATCCGTAACTACTGGAGGGCGTGGCCGTTCAGCTACTGACGGTAGCTGTCTTTGGATGTGGCTGGGCTTAGTGCGCTAGTTTTCCTCGTGGAGAGGCGTGCCGGGACCAAAGACCCTATTGGCCGGGACTATCGCCCCGCACCATGGCCGGAGTTCGCAGACGAGATACGGAGGAGAGAACCAAAGTATGAGGATCCACAAGCTCTTAGCGGTGCTTGCCGTTTTGGCGCTGGTAGCGGCGTCCTGCGGCGACTCCGCTAGTACCACGACAAACGCCCCATCCACCGCCGCTCCGGCAACGGAGGCCCCGGCGACCGAGGCCCCGACAACGGAGGCTCCGGCAACGGAGGCGCCGGCGACCGAGGCACCGACCGGGGTTGCCACCGACGTCGGTATCACGGACGAGCCGTGCCCCGACGGAAACCCAGATCACGGGTGTATCTACCTGGGGGTCCTCACTGATGAGACCGGCCCATTCGCCGCGGCGTCACCGGCCTTGGTTGGCGCCCACAAGGCCTTCTGGGCGACTGTGAACGCCTTTGGTGGTCTGGCCGACATGTACGACGTTGCCGTGCCCGATGACTTCAAGCGGGATACCGGTTACGTTGCCGACGCTCACGTTGCCAGCTACGCCGAGATCGCCGACGATGTCGCTGCGCTGGCCGAGTCGCTCGGCACGTCGCAGACCATCGCCGCCCTTCCCGACTACGACCGAGACAACACGATCGGTTCACCGGCATCCTGGTGGTCGGGCTGGAGCTTCGAGTCCGTAGACCATGGACTCATCCTCGAATATGGCACCAACTACTGCTTCGAGGCCATGAACTCAGTCGACTGGGCGATGGGTGCAGTGCCTGCTGCAGGCAGGCCGGACATCACGCGTGTCGGCATCATCCAACACCCGACCGACTACGGCTTCGACTACGGCGCCGGCGTTGGCATCGGGGCCGCTGCCAACGGCATCGAGGTGGCGTGGGAGCTGCCCATCGTGCCGGTTTCGGCTGGCGGCGATCCCGCCCAGGTTGAGGCCATCACCCAGATCCTGAGCGACCCTGTCGATGTCGTGTTCTTGGCGGTCGCCCCGGCGGAGACCGCCGCCATCGTTGGCGGCGCCCTCCAGCAGGGAGCTACCAACCTGTACATCGGTGCAGCTCCGAGCTGGAACGTCGCCTTGCTGGCGACGGCAGCGGCGCCGGCGTTCGAGGCGGGCGTCTACTTCCAGTCGGCCTTCGTCGAGGGTTGGGACGCTGACAGCGTCGGTCACGAGAAGATGCGGGCTGCGATCACGTCCTCAGGAGCCGACCCCAACGACTTCTTCGTAACGGGCTGGGTGTCGCAGTATCCGTTGAAGGCCGCTCTCGAGGCCGCCATCGCCAGCGGTGACGCCACCAAGGCCGGTATCGCTGCCGCGGCCAAGGCGCTGACGGAGGTCGACTACGAGGGCATGATGCCGTCGCGAAGCCACGATGGCGACCCCAACGACGTCTTCCCTCGAACCTCACAGGTCGGGGCTTACAGCGCAGACTCGAGCACGGGTATCGCCTCGGTGCAGGACTACTTTGTTGGTCCGACGGCCGCGACCTACGACTTCACGGCCCCCTGCTTTGCTGGGTAGCCGTTAGTCGTCGAAGTTGAGAGACCGCCGCCCTCTGGGGCGGCGGTTCTCGTCGTCCCTATCTGGCAGGAGTCTCCGCCTTCATAGGGAGACGCGAGGCGTTAGCGCGACGAGCAGAGGGGGTTGACGGGGAGGGCACGTACTGGCCAACGTTGCTGGCTCCGTGTCATTCGTCGCGGAGCGACCGTCGACTCCTTTCGAGTCCTACTCGGACTCGACGAGCGTCTCCATCGAGTCGTCCTTCGGACGACGCCTTCTGCTACCCCCGCCCCTTCGGGGCACCTCCCCCTGAAGGGGGAGGACGAGCGTCGCCTAAAGGCTCTTCTTCTTGGCCAGCTTCCAGGCTGCCGGGAGCAGTGTTCCGGCCAGTCCTGCCTTGAGAAGGTCGCCGATGACGAACGGTACAAGGCCTAGCTCCATGGCCTCGGTGGCGGAGACGCCCAGGTCCGCAGCCAGCCAGGTGACGCCGAACAGGTAGATGACGACGGTGCCTGCGAAGAAGGCGGGAATGGCTGTGGCCATGGTGCGGTCCTGTTGGCGCTCGGCGAGATAGCCGACCAGCCACGCTGCAGCGACGAATCCAACGAGGTAGCCGCCGGTGGCGCCCGCGACAACGTCCCAGCCAGATGCCTGGTCGGCGTAGAAGGGGAGTCCGATGCCGCCAAGGAGGATGTACAGGAGCTGGCTGGCGCCCCCCGCCCAGCTTCCCGCGGCCGCTCCGGCCAACAGGACGGCAAACGTCTGGCCGGTTATGGGAACCGGGGTGAATGGAAGTCTGATCGAGAGTTGGGCAGCAGCAGCTGTGAGGAGTGCGAACCCGACGATCAGTCCGGCGGTTGTGACCCGCGTCCGGGGCAGGACTCGAGTCGAGATGACGGCTGCGCTGGCTTGCACTGGTTCTCCCTTGGCGTAGGCGGCAGATAGTAGGACATCGCTGATGCTGGGATCGGCTGACAGGAACCTCGCTTTGCGTGCTCGCCTAAAGCGCGCAGGGTGGTGGACCGATATAGTGGCCAGCCCATGCGCCGCCCCACTTCCCTCGCATTCGTCCTTGCCGTCGTGATAGTCACGGGGGCAACACCGGCGGTGGCACAAGAGGAGGGCACCTTTTCTCTCGACAACCCGATAACCGCCTACGCGCCTTCCGGCTCGCGCCAGCCGGCTGGGGCCGCCGTGCAGGCCCTTGGCACCCGGGTCGGCTCGATTCGCATTCCTGCCATCGACGTCGATCACCCGATGTACGCGGGCGTGGACCTTGGCGTTCTCTCCGATGGACCTGGACACTGGCTGGGTACGGCGAGCCCAGGAGGCGACGGCAACTTGGTCATCGCCGGTCATCGCACCACCCATGGAGCACCCTTCGGCGATCTCGACCAGCTCGAGCGTGGGGACCTCATCCTCTTCGAAGGCCCCAAGGGGATCGACATCATGTACTCGGTCACCGAGACCATGATCGTCACCCCCGACGCCATCTGGATCACCTACGACACCGGCGAGGACATCGCCACCCTCTTCGCCTGCCACCCCAAGGGCTCGCTTCGACAGCGCATCGTCATCCGGGCCAAGTTGGTAGGGGACGGCAAGATCGCTTAGGGCGAGCTCTCGGCTCGCCGGCTTTGGGCGATGGGCTTCGGTCTCTGAGCTAGCCCCCCCAGAGGAGTACCGGCAAAGCCGGGGAGGCGGGGTTTGCCCGTGACGCCTAGAGATCGGCGAGTCCAGGCTCTACGCCTGAGGTGAGAACGACGCCTCGACCCCTCTGCTCGTCGGGATCTGCCCCCTCGCGTCTCCCCTGAAGGGGGAGAGCCTCTTCTAGCCGCCGATTCCGCCGAAGCCTCGGCCAGAACGTCCGCGTCGCTTCGCGAATGCCGACGACATGGTGTCGGCTGAGAAATAGCCAGAAGGAACGCTCCCGTTGCTTGCGAAGTGGTAGAGAGCTGTTTGGAAGATGACGCTGAGTGCGGCCATAACGACCACGACGAGGACTATCCAGGCGACGCCGAGGGCGATGGCTACTCCAAGCACGGCGCCGCCGGCTGAAGCCCCAAGAAAGATGATGGCGATGCCGGGGATCATTGCCAGGAAGCCAATGATCCCGAACCCCATCTGCGCCGCCAGGTTCTCTCCCCAGGTGCGCTTGAACATGTTGCCCGACTTCTTGATGGCGTCGCCGACGCTAAGACCCTCAATCACGATGATGGGAAGCACCAGGAAGGTGACTACCGCCCATGCCATACCGGCGATGCCTGCAACGAACCTGCCCACGGCAGGGGAACGTTCCTCGATCGCCCGCAGGATGATGGAAACGGTCGCAGAAACGATGGCCCACGGGAGGATCTTGCCGGCGCGCCGTCGAGCGCCGGCAATGGCGCTGCCGAGGGTTGGGTCGCCGCCATTAAGGCGCTCGTTGGCTGCGCTGACGAGCGCGGCGTTGAAGAAGATGGTGACGTAGGCCAGCGCGACGTAGGCGGCGAACAGCACGATGTAGGTCAGGACGCTGTCTGGCTGGCTGTCGGTGCTGAGGCTTTCGGTCGCGAATAGGGGAACGAGGAACGTGGCGGCAACGATCAGTGTCGCCACCCCCGAGATGACCGGCAATGCCAGCAGCTCCTTGTCCTTCTTGAGAACCTCCCACGAGGCCTTGATGAGTTCGATTGAGTTTCTGATGCGTCCCATGACGGGAGGGTACCCGGTGAGTGCACAGCCGAGCTGCAAGCCCCAAGACAAGAGCCCTTGGATCTCTCCCCACGGGGGGAGTACCGGCGAAGCCGGGGAGGGGGCTTCCTCGCGGGCGCTCGCGGGAGCTGCGCTGGAGCTGCCTCACGAGCACGGATCTTCGCCTTCCACTTAAGCCCGTAGCTCGCTCCCGCCGATACCCTTTCTCACTCATGGACAACCACGACTACGCGACACGTCGATTTCCGAAGTGGCCATTTGTACTGGCCGGTCTGGTGTTGGCATTGGGCCTCGCCGTCGTGTTCGTCTACCCGATCGAGCTCGACTACATCGCGTTCTCGGCCGGTAGCGTCGAAGACGTCAGCGATCACATGACGATCGAGGGCGATGTCTCGGAGCCTGTTGGCGACCTCTTCTTTCTGACCGTGTCCGCCGACAGTGTGAACGTCTTTGAGTACATCGAGGCGACGTTCGACGGAGAGATCGACCTGACCCGCAGGAGCCGAGTGCGGCGCGAGGGCGAGACCAACGAGGAATTTTCGAGGCGCAACCTCGAGTCAATGGAGGAGTCGAAGCGAGCCGCTACCTATGTGGCCCTCACCAACCTCGGCTACGAACCATCCGGCAGCGGAGCTCTCATCACCAACCTCGTTAACGACAGTCCGGCGATCGGACTCCTCGAGGTTGGTGACATCGTTGTGGGCGTTGCGGGCACCCCGGTGAGCCTCGCCGACGAGGCGGTGGACATCGTCGGCACATTCGGTCCGGGGCAGACTGTGACGCTCACTGTCAAGCACGGCGAGGGCGGCGATACCGAGGACATCGACGTCACGCTCGCGGTCAATCCCGACGACGCCAGCAGGGGACTCATCGGAGTCTTCCTGACTACGGCGATTGACTTTCCAGTTGACGTCGACATCGACTCGGGCAACATCGGAGGCCCATCTGCGGGGATGATCTATGCGCTGGGCATCATGAACCTCCTGACTCCCGAGGACATGACGCAGGGCCACCTCATCGCCGGAACCGGCACGATCCGCTTCGACGGAACAGTGGGTCCGATCGGTGGTGTTCGTCAGAAGATCTTCGCCGCCAGAGACGCCGGCGCTAGTTACGCCCTGGTTCCCGCCGACAACTATGCCCAGGCGCTCGACGCTGCCGATGGCGATATCGGTGTCATCTCGATAGCGACGATCGACGATGCGCTGACTTTCTTTGACTCTCTAGAGCCGTCTGCAGCGCTTCAAGCGTCGCAAGGCTGATTTTCGCGGTCTTCACGAGTCAATAACGGTTATCGTGGTTGTTCAGATGACCGATAGCACCGCTCCTTCCGGCCAAGAGGAATTCCGCAGTGTTCTGCGCGGCTACGACCGCGAGCAGGTAGACAACTTCCTTCGAGAGGCATCCGAGCGCATCGACTCACTCGAGAGGGAGCGGGCCGCTCTTGTCGCCCGAATGGGTGAGGGCGGAGTTGATGATCGGGACTCGGAGATCGATGCCATCACCGCTGAGATGAACCGCATCCTGCATGCCGCACACGATGCCGCCGAGGGCATGCGCTCTCGAGCTTCCGAGGACGCTGCGACATGGCGTGCCGAGGCCGAGGCCGAAACGACGTCCCAAAGGGACGAAGCCCAAGCGACCGCCGAAGAGGTGCGCGGCGATGCCTGGGTGACGGCGTCTGGCCTGCTGGAGCAGGTCAAGGCATACGCGGCACGACTCACGCGGGACGCCGAGCAAGACGGCCTGGCTCTGCGAGCCGAAGCGGAGCGCGAGGCATCTCGACACGTTGCCCAGGCCCGTCAGGACTCCGACGAGACCGTTCGCCACTCCCGGCTCGAAGCAGAGCGCATGATGGAGGATGCTCGCCGAGAGAGCCACAACCTCATCGAAGCCGCCAAGCTCGAGGCCGAGGCTGCGCAGGAGCGAGCTCGAGCCCTTGAGGAGCGGCGCGCCGATCTCATGGGTGAACTCGACGTGGCTCAGGCAGCAATCTCCAAGCTCGAGGGCGACCTATACGCTCGCAAGGAGGCCCTCGCCGCGGCCGGCCGGTTCGAGCCAACATCGTCGGTTCGAGTCGTGTCGGACGCCGACACCGATGATGCCTATTTCGACCCCGACGAGACGGTGCGCGTCGTTGCGGCGGACGTCGTCCTCGCCGATCCCGAGCCCGTTGACGCTGTCGAACTGGCCGACGAGGTGCGCCAGTTACGCGAGCGGCGCGAGAAGGCAGAGAGCGCTGTCGCGGCTTTGTTGACCAAGGTCAACGCTTCGACTGAAGAACCCAAACCAGAGCCGGAGCCGGAAGCAGAAGCGGAACCAGAGCCCGAGCCCGCAGCGGAAGCCGAGCCCGAGCCCGCAGCTGAGCCCGAGCCCGAGCCCGCAGCGGAAGCTGAGCCCGAGCCCGAGAAGCCGGCTGCTGCTCCTGACAAAGTCGACAGCTTGTTTGCAGCCCTGCGCTCGACGGGGGATGCCCCGGCTTCCAACGGAGAAACCGCATCCAAGCCCGCGGCTACTGCCGTTGCCACCAAAGCCATCGTTGGCGATCCTTTCGAGCTCCGCGATCGCCTGCTATTGCCCGTTACCAACCGCACATTGCGCACGATCAAGAGGTCGCTGGTTGAACTCCAGAACCAGACCCTGGAGGAGCTGCGCGAAGTTGGCGAAGGGTGGCGTCCCGATCGTGCCGTCTTTGAGAGCTCATTCCATGGCGACCTCGAGGGACTGGCTCAAGAGGCCATGGTCGCCGGCGTCACCGCGGCGGCGGAATTGGCTGGGGCGTCTGCCGTCCCCGAAGCTGAGAAGGTGGCAACTACGAATCCCACCACAGAGGTGGCCGGCTCTTTGTTCGCGGAGGTTGACGATGTCGCACAGCGGGCGGCTTCTTCGGGTGCCGGCCATCGCCAAACCACCGCAGCCGTCTCGAGAGTCTTCCGCACCTGGCGAAGCGACGCGGCAGAGCGTCACTTGAGGGCGGCGTCACTCGCCTCCTATCACGACGGCTTGCTGTCTGGCATGGAGGCACTCGAGATTGCCTCAGTGAGGGGCATAGCCGACGGCCGCATGTGCGCCGAATGTCCTGCCTCGGCAAAGGCCTCTTGGCCGCCGTCGGGCTCGACGCCAAAGGGGACCGGAATCCCCCCGGTGCACCTCGACTGCGGTTGCACCATCATCCCTGGTTAGGCGTTCCCAGCTAGCCGGTCAGCTCCAAGGCACGCCAGCCCGCCATCTCGACCCCCATATCGCCGATGTCTTTCCCGTACTGGATCAAGATCGGCGCGTAGAAGATGGCCCGGAAGCGGGCCCTGGCGTGCGTAGCGTCGTCGATCGCTCCGTAGGCGTCGAACAGGGCGTGACGGGCGTCACCGCTGAACCAGGAGTAGCCGATCGATAGGTCAATAGCGGGATCGCCTCGGTGGATGTCGCCCCAGTCGATGATGCCGGTAGCAGAGACTCCGTCGGACAGTATGTGATACCCGTAGAGGTCGCCATGAACGATCGCTAGGTCCTGTCGCCAACCCTCGGCCTTGCTCAGATCACGGGCCAGCCCGATGGCGTTCTGTCCGTCTTCGGCCGGGACGATGTCATCGTCAATTAGGCGCTGGAAGCGCTCATCCACCTGTTCGAACCGAGCGTCGAGGTTGGCCTTGTAGTGAACGTCGTGGGGAATCTCGACTACTTCGGAATCACTGGCGTGCAGCTCCCTGAGGAAGGCTCCAACCTGGCTCGCCAGTTCCGCCGTCGCCGGAGGCGGATCGATGTGACACAGCACTTCGCCCGGGAGCTTGTCGTAACCCATCCACCGGAACGGATAGTCCTTATCGGGCTCACCTGCGAATGCTGGGCTGGGTATGGGTAGCGACAACCCTGGTTGCAAGTACGGCAGCGTCGCCATTTCGTTGATGATCAGGGACCCAGCTAGGTGACGCACCGGAAACCGCAGTATCCATCGGTCGTTCAGGAGAAGGAGGCGATTGTCCCAACCTTGACCAAAGGGCACGAGGGAAGCGTCCGCATACTCGGGGAACTGCGAGGCGACGAGACGCCGCGCCACGGCGGTGTCGAAATCGATGTCTGGGTCCCATGGGTTTGCCACGGCGTGAAGCTAACGGCCACTGAGGCCAACGTGGATGCCACCCCTACACTCTTGCGGTGCTAACACGCGAATCGATTCCAAGGCCGCGCCCGGGGGTGAGGCGCGCCCTCACCATCCTCGGCATCGCGGTGGTGCTGGGTATCCCCGCGCTGCGGTGGCTGTCCACGTTTTGGACCGACTTCCTGTGGTTCGACTCGGTGCAGCTCACCAGTGTGTGGCGCACGGCCATCCTTACCCGGATCGGCCTCGTTGTCGTGGCTTCGGCGATCGCGGCACTCGTCTTGTGGCTCAACCTGTGGCTGGCGGACAAGTTGTCGCCGCGCGTAGGCCTGGTCGATGCCACACCAGAAGAAGTCGTCGTCGAGCGATTCCAGGAGTGGGTGCAGCCCCGAGCCCGGCTGCTCCGCTTCGGAGTGGCGATTCTCTTCGGGATCCTCATAGGCCTGGCCGCAGGCGGTTGGTGGGACCACTACCTGTTGCTCCGGGAGTCCGTGTCCTTCGGCATAGACGATGCCCAGTTCGGCAACGACGTCGGGTTCTACGTGTTCCGACTGCCGTTCATCCGCGATGTCTTTGCATGGGCTTTCCAGTTGGTCGTGATCACAGGCCTCATCGTCGCCGCCCTCCACTACCTCAACGGCGGCATCCGGGTCCAGGGCCAGCTGCAACGCGTCAATGCCGCCGTCAAGGTGCACCTGTCTGTTGTCGTTGCGGTCCTGGCGCTGCTGAAGGCCGTTGGGTACCAGCTCGACAAGTACGAACTGCTCTACAGCACGCGCGGGGCAGTGTTCGGTGCTTCCTCCGCCGACATCAGCGCTCGCCTGCCTGCGCTCAACCTGCTGATTCTCATCTCCGTTGCCGCCGCCATCATGCTGCTCGTCAACATCCGGATCAGGGGTTGGACGTTGCCGGCCGTTGCCCTCGGGTTGTGGCTGGCCACATCTCTTCTCTTCGGCGGCCTCATCCCCGCGGCTGTGCAGCGTTTCAGCGTCGAGCCTGACGAGATCAACAAAGAACTGCCGTACGTCGAGCGCAACATCGCCGCCACTCGCCAGGCCTACGGCCTTGGCGGAGTGCAGGTGCGGGAGTTCTCCGAGAGGTCTGACGCCGACGGAAACGCTATCCCGCTGACGGCCACCGATATCGGCAATAACCGCGACACCATCGACAATGTCAGGCTGTGGGATCCAGCGGTGCTCCGTGTCACCTATCGCCAGCTGCAGGAGCTTCGCACCTTCTATAAGTTCGAGGATGTTGACGTCGACCGCTACGACATCGGCGGGGAGCCGACGCAGGTCATGCTGGCCGCTCGCGAACTCGATCAGAACAACATCCCGGGTCAGGGCTGGGTCAACCAGCATCTTGTCTTCACCCATGGCTTCGGCGCCGTGCTGAGCCCTGCCAACTCGGTCACTTCGGAGGGGCAGCCCGATTTCCTCGTCAAAGACATCCCGC
>JAZFSG010000131.1:0-2770 GCA_036446035.1 Acidimicrobiia bacterium
CTGCGATTGGATCAGAATGTTGTTGCTGACCCTCGCAATCTCACCCTGTGTAGTCTACTCCGAGAGCCCAACCGCAGGACGCGAGGTTTTCGAGGATCGGGCCGAGGCATCAGGCGTCGACTTCGTCCACTTCGCGGGGGTCTCCGGCGAGTTCTATATCGTTGAAATCAGCGGACCCGGCTGTGGTCTTTTGGACTACGACAACGACGGCGATCTTGACCTCTATCTGATCCAGGGTGCGATGTTGGGCCCCGGCAAGACAATCGCCGACGCCGACCAGCCGCCTCAAAAGGGCTTTCCCCTCCAGGATCGTCTCTACCGCAACGATCTGGTGGTCGCCCAAGACGGCACCCGCACGCTCTCCTTCACAGATGTGACGGAGACGTCCGGGATCCGGGCCGACGGCTACGGCGTCGGCATCACGACGGCCGACTACGACAACGACGGCTGGGTCGACATCTTTCTGACCAACTTCGGCCACAACCAGCTGTGGCGGAACAAGGGCGACGGCACCTTCGAGGAGGTGATCGGGGCGGCCGGCATCGACGACCCCCGTTGGAACTCGGGAGCGACCTTCGTCGACTTCGATCGCGACGGCTGGCTCGATCTTTTTGTCGGCTGTTATCTGGCCTTCACCTACGAGAACCACAAGATCTGCCGGCTGCCCTCCGGAATCCCCGGCTACTGTGCGCCCGGAGCGTACGCCGCGGTCACCAATCGGCTCTACCGCAATCGGGGCGACGGCACCTTCGAGGATCGGTCCCTCGAGAGCGGGGTACAACACGAAGCCGCCTATGCCCTCGGCGTCATGGCCGCGGACTTCAATCTCGACGGTTGGATGGACGTCTACGTCGCAAACGACCTGGCGCCGAACCACATGTGGATCAACCAGCAGGACGGCACCTTCATCGACGACGGACTTCTTGGGGGCACTGCGGTGAACGCGGACGGACGGAACGAGTCGAGCATGGGGGTTGACGCCGCCGACTACGACCTGGACGGTGACGAAGATCTCTTCATGACCCACCTCGCTTCCCAGACCAACACGCTCTACGTGAATGATGGAACGGGCCTCTTCGATGACGCGACCTCCACCAGCGGTCTCGGCCCGCCGAGTGTCGGTCGGACCAGCTGGGGGGTTCGATTCTTCGATTACGACAATGACGGTCTGCTCGATCTCTTGACCGCGAGCGGCGATGTTTTCGCCATCGAAGCTCTGGTGCGCGAGGGCGACCCGTTCCCGATGAGCCAGCCCAATCAGCTGTTCCGAAATGTCGGTTCCAACAGATTCGAGGACGTGACCGCGTCGGCGGGCTCGGTCTTCGAGCTCCTCGAGGTCAGCAGGGGCCTGGCCTTCGGCGATATCGACAACGACGGCGACACCGATGTGCTCCTGGAAAACTGCAACGGCCGGGCGCGACTGCTCATCAACACCGTCGGCAACTCCAACCACTGGATCGGCCTCCGGCTGGTCGCGGGCACGCCACCACGGGACCAGATCGGAGCCTGGGTCGGAGTGCACCGCAAGGGCAAGCCCACCCTCTGGCGGCGCGTCCGTACCGATGGTGGTTTTGCCTCGGCCAACGATCCCCGTCTGCTGGTTGGCCTGGGGAAGGACACGGCCGTAGATCGGGTCGAGGTCCACTGGCCTGACGGGTCGGTGGAAGGGTGGAGCGACGTCGCTGTCGACAGCTACACGACCTTGAGCAAGGGCACCGGATCGAAGGCGAAGAGCGGTGATTGAACGGATGATCACCGTGCGGTCGACGGTTGTCTTCTCGATGGCGCTCGTCCTGTCTTTCCAGGCCGGGGCCAGCGACCGCTCGGAGCTCACACCGCTGCCGCTGCCCGATCTGTCGACCATGGAAGATGCCACCCGGCGCCGGCTGGAGGAGCTGCAGGAGCGAGTCTCGTCACCGGAGCCATCCGCATCCGATGAGGTCCTCGCCGAGGCCTACGGAACTCTTGGCACCCACTACCTCGCCCATCACCTGACCGACGCCGGAGAGGTCTCATTCTCGAACGCCGAGCGCCTCGATCCCACCGACTTCCGCTGGCCCTACTACCTCGGTTTCATCTACGGGATCGTCGGCAAACTCGAGCTCGAAAGGGAGGCGTACGAACGCGCCCTCGAGCTCCGGCCCGAGGACGTTCCTACCCTGCTTCACTTCGCCGAGCTCCACCTGGCGTTCGGCGAGAACCAGGAGGCCTACCGGGTTTTTCAGCGCGCTCTCGAGCTCAGCCCATCCGAGGCGGCCGCCTTTGGCGGTCTCGGGAGAGCGGCCGACGCCCTCGGCAATCACCAGGAGGCGGTCGAACACCTGACACGCGCCCTCGAGCTGCAGCCGCAGGCAACGATCGTCCACTACCAGCTGGCGCTGGCCTACCGCAGGCTCGGCAACATGGATGCCGCGCGAGCTCAGCTGGAGCTGAGAGGCGATCGGGCGATCCGTTTCGCCGACCCGCTGCTCGCCGCTATCGAGCCGTTGAAAACGGAGAACATCGCCGACGTCGTCCTGGAGATGGCATCCAACCCCGAGGAGCACGACGATCGTAGCCTTGTCTTATTCTCGGCGGCCTACCTCGGCGATTCACCACAGGCCGTTGGACGGATTCACCAGGCGGTCGAAATGTTGACGCGCGAGCCGGCGGGTCTGGACGAAACGGAGGAGGATTCAGCTCGTGATCGGCTGGTGAGCGCCCGCCTCCACCTCGCAGTTGCAGGCCTTCGCCTCGAGCAGGGCGACTTCGGCGAGGCGCGCCGCGAGGT
>JAZFSG010000132.1:0-10492 GCA_036446035.1 Acidimicrobiia bacterium
GCCCTTTAGTTGCACGCCCTGCTCTCCCGGGCGGGTCTCCAGAAACACCTTCACGTAGTCGAGGCCGCTGACATCGATGTACGGGTCGACCGTGCTCCGCAACGCGAAGCCGGCCTCGGCGCGGGCGCCCTCGGTCACGACGCCGACGAGCAGGCCTGGTGGGAACCGACCGCCGGAGGTCACGATTTGGTCTCCTTCCGCAACGACTTTGCCGGCGTCGAACATCTCCAGCAACAGGGGACCCGATCCCCTACCAGACACCCACCCCAGCTCACCCGTCCGCACCACCCTGGCGCCGATCCGGACGCTCGGATCACTGATCAAGCGAACGCGGGATTGATGCTCGAACACCAGATCGATCCGCCCCACGAGCCCGAGATGATCAACCACCGGCATTCCTACGCCGAGACCGTCTGCGCTGCCCTTGTCGATGCTGCGAACGTTGTCGAAGCCGGAAGCACCGATCGCGAAGATCCGGGCATCGACGGCGTCGATGCCCTCGGGAACCGTGATGTTGACGGCCTCCCGCAGGGCCTCGACCTCGGCGCGCAGCACCTCCACCTCGGCCAGCTCTTGTTCGAATCGTGCGACTTCGAGGGTTAGGGCATCATTCTCGGACCTGAGTCCGGCGAGGTTGGCCACGCCGTCTACGAACCCGACGATCGGCCTGGTGACAGCGCTGGAGAGCTTCTGGATCGGTGTGAACACGGCTTCAGCGCCATTGCGGAGGCCTGTTACCAAGCTGCCGGCCCCCGCCGTCTGGACGTCGTAGGTGGTGAGCAGGAACGACACGACGATGAGCCCGATGAATACGATGTTCGTTCGGTCCGGTCGGCGAGTTGATCTCAACATGGGTCGTCAGGCCGCCTCCCGGCCGGCGGCCGGCTAGTTGCGGCCGCTGGAGACGAGCACTCCCTGGAGGACGTCGAATTCTTCAAGGCACTGACCCGATCCCATCACTACAGACTGCAAAGGCCTATCGGCTACCACGATCGGCATTCCTGTTTCCGAGGCAAGGCGCAGGCCAAGACCTCGCAGGAGGGCCCCTCCTCCGGTTACGACGATGCCACGCTCGATGATGTCTGCGGCCAGCTCGGGCGGGGTCTTGTCCAGAGTGAACTTGACGGCGTCGACGACGGCCTGCACGGGCTCGTCGATCGCTTCGCGGAGCTCGGAGCTCGAGAGAACGATGGTCTTGGGAAGGCCGGTGATGAGGTCGCGGCCGCGAACTTCGGCCGCCGGCTCTTCGGTATATGGCCAGGCAGACCCGATGGCCATCTTGACTTGCTCGGCGGTTCGCTCGCCGAGCATGACGTTGTACTCCTTCTTCACCCACTGGATGACTGCCTCGTCGAGCTCGTCACCGCCGATGCGGATGCTGCGGGAGGTGACGATGCCTCCGAGCGAGATCACCGCTACCTCGGTCGTACCTCCACCGACATCCACGACCATCGAGCCGGACGGCTCGTGAACGGGAAGGCCAGCCCCGATGGCAGCCGCCATGGGCTCTTCGATGGTGTAGGCCTTGCGGGCACCGGCGTGATAGGCCGCTTCCTCCACTGCTCGACGCTCGACTCCTGTGATGCCAGAGGGCACGCAGACAACGATGCGGGGCCGGGCCCAACGCCGGCGATGGACCTTCTGAATGAAATAGCGGAGCATCTTCTCGGTGATGTCGAAATCGGCGATAACGCCGTTGCGCAGCGGCCGAATGGCCTGGATGTACGACGGGGTTCGGCCGATCATCCGCTTGGCCTCCATGCCTACCGCGAGAGGACGGTTGTCGCGGGTGTTTATGGCGACGACGGAAGGCTCGTTGAGCACAATGCCACCGCCTCGGACGTAGACCAGCGTGTTCGCGGTCCCGAGATCGATCGCCATATCACGGCCAGCAACTGACAGTAGTGAATCAACCATTATCGGAAGGCCCCTGGACAGGTGGCCTCGCATACTAGTGCTTCCGGCTAAGCGGGGCCGGGGCGAATTGTCTCAGCCGAAGAAGATTCCCAGCTCGCGAACGGCGCTATCGGGCGAATCCGAGGCGTGGACGATGTTGTGAGCGATCTCGAGACCGAAGTCGCCACGGATGGTCCCTGGAGCGGCTTCGGCCGCGTTGGTGACGCCGACGAGAGTGCGGACGACGGCCACAGCACCCTCCCCCGCCCACTGCATCGCCATCACCGGACCGGAGGAGATGAAATCAACCAGCTCCCCAAAGAAAGGCTTTCCCTCGTGTTCGGCATAGTGGCGCTTGGCGAGGGCATCGTCGATGGTGAGCATGCGAGCGTTCTCCAGCGTTAGGCCCTTGCGCTCGAGGCGGCCTATGACCTCACCGACGAGGCGGCGGGACACACCGTCGGGCTTGACCATGACAAATGTTCGTTCCATGCGGCGAGGCTACTGCCTAGCGATCCGGGGCGAGCGACACCCGAGCCTCGCCAGCAACGTAGAGCGAACCTGCGACGAGCACCGCGCCGTTTGGTCCCGCTTCGGCGATGGCCGCTCGCAGGCCAGCGGCGACGGAGGGGTGTCCGGAGGCTCGAAGGTTGAGCCTCTCCGCCAATTCTACGAGCTCCGCAACCGGCATCGCCCGCGGCGTCTCGGCGGCGACGGCGAAGAGCGAGTCGACCTGCGGAGCCAGCACCGCCAGCATCTCGTCAGCCTCCTTGTCGACCATCGCTCCGAAGACGAGCGACCACTCTTTCGACGGGAACTCCCGCTGCAGCGAAGCGGCCAGGGCTTGAGCTGCAGTCAGGTTGTGAGCGCCGTCGATCATCAACAACGGAGAGGTACCAACGATCTCCATCCGCCCCGGTGTGGCAATGGTCGCGGCCTCAGCGACCGCCATCTCGTCGAGAGCGCGGCCACCGAAGGCCTCAACGGCAGCCACCGCGATGGCGAAGTTGTCAACCTGGTGGCGTCCGTGGGTGCGCAGCTGCAGTTCGTTGTGGGATGAGTAGATGCCGTCGACATCTATGACCCATCCGCCTACGGCGGGACTGTTCCCCGTTATCGAGAAGTCCGTCCCGAGTCGAAAGCGCTGCGCTCCCACCTCGGCGGCTCTCGCCGCGATCACCGCCTCGGCCTCGCCGTGCAGCGCCCCCGTGACAACGACGCAGCCTTCCTTGATGATCGCCGCCTTCTCTGCAGCGATCCCAGCGATCTCGCTGCCGAGGTACTCCATGTGATCGCGCCCCAGCGTGGTGATGACCACCACTTGCGGCTCGACCACATTGGTGGCGTCGAGGCGGCCGCCAAGCCCGACCTCGACAACCCCTACCGACGCCGGGTAACCGGCGAAGAGGCTGAAGGCGAGCGCGGCCGTGGCTTCGAAGTAGGTGACGCCCGACCCACTCTGCTTCTCGAAGAGCTCTATGACCGGACCGACCTCGGCAACGAGGTCGGCAAATTCATTACGTGTCAGATGATCGACGCCGATGCCGAACCGCTGCTCGATCGATTCGAGGTGGGGCGAGGTGAAGGTTCCTGGAGCCAGCCCCTGCCTCGTCAGTACCGCCGCGACATATCGGACGGTGGATGTCTTCCCATTGGTCCCGCCAACGTGGATGGTCGGGGCGGCCAGGTGCGGGCCCGCCATGGCGTCCATGAGCCCAAACATCCGTTCGAGGCCGGGCTTCACGCCGTGGCCTATTCGAGCATCGAGAAAAGCCGTGGCGGCCTCGTAGTCGCTCAACCGAGTTCTTCGAGCTGGGCACGCAGGCTGTCGATGAGCTGCTCGGCTGCAGACAGCTTCCCCTGCTCTTTCGCCACTACGTCTGCTGGAGCGCGATCTCGGAACGAGTCATTGCCGAGCTTGGCCGCAGCATGGTCCCTGGCATCAACGGCTGTGGCGGCGGCGGCGGCGAGTCGCTGCCGCTCTGAGTCGACGTCTATCGCTCCCCCGAGTGCAACGAACCCCTCGACCTTCCCAGACACCAGCCTGGTGTGGCCCTCCCCCGGAGCCTCCCCGAACGTCATGGACAACCGAGCGAGCTCCATGGCCTGCTCTGGCCACCAATCCTCGACCGTGTCTCCAGCATCGACGACCACCATTGTCAGCTCGGCATTCGGCCCGAGGCCATGCTCGGCGCGGAAGCGACGCGCCGCCACGATGAGCTCCTGAAAGGTCTCCATCGACCGGGGCGAGTCGTAAGCGGGTGGATCCGGCCAAGGCGCCGTCGCCAACAGGCCGTCGCCGACCAGTTGCGACCACAGCTCCTCCGTGACGAAGGGGATGCCGGGGTGGAACAGCTTGAGAACATCGCGGATCACGACGCCGACAACAGCGGCTGCCTCTGCCGACCGATCGGGATCTCGCAATGGTGCCTTGGAGAGCTCGATGAACCAGTCGAACACCTCAGACCAGGCGAACGCGTAGAGAGTCGAGAAGGCGTCGCTGAAGCGATACTCGTCGAGCAGCTCGTCCACCTGTTGGGTCACCTCATGCAGCCGCTGCAATATCCATGCCGCCTCGGGGGCAGGGTCTGTCGGGTAGCCCCCGGCGCGGGGTACGTCGTCGACGTGGGTCGATGCGAAGCGGACGGCGTTCCACAGCTTGTTGCCGAAACGCCTCGCCGCGTCCAACCACTCGTCTTGGGGTGCAGGTACCTCATGGCCGGGGGCCGCCGCCTGCAGCAGGGTCAACCGCAGGGCATCGGCGCCGTAGGTGTGTGCCAGGTCCAGAGGGTCAACAGCGTTGTTGAGCGACTTGGACATCTTGCGGCCGTCCGCGGTGCGAACCAGACCATGGATAACAACATCGGGATAGGGGCTCTCGCCCATGAAGTGCAAACCCATCTTCAGCATCCGGGCCACCCAGAAGTAGATGATGTCGTAGCCGGTAACCAGCACCGAGTTGGGGTAGAACCGCTTGAGGTCTTCTGTCTCGTCTGGCCAGCCCAGGGTTGAGAATGGCCACAGTGCCGACGAGAACCAGGTGTCGAGGACGTCCTCGTCCGCCCGCAAGCTTGCGGCGCCGCACGCCGTGCAGGCCGTTGGCTCGTCCCTGGCAACTATCACCTCGTGGCAAGCGTCGCAGTACCACGCCGGAATCCGGTGGCCCCACCACAACTGGCGACTGATGCACCAGTCCCGCAGGTTCTCCATCCAGTGGAAGTAGCTGTTCTCCCAAGTCTTGGGAACGAATCGAGTTTCGCCATTGCGGAAGGTGTCGATGGCGGGCCCGACGAGCGGCTCGACCTTGACGAACCACTGAAGCGACAGCATGGGTTCGACAACGTCGTTTGACCGCGAACAATGACCGACGCTGTGGGTGTGCTCGGCGACGGACACAAGGGCCCCGGACGCGGCGAGCGCCTCCTTGACGGCAGTCCTCGCCCCGAACCGATCCATGCCGGCGAACTGGCCGCCTGCGGGAGTGATCAGACCGTCTTCGCCGATGACCTTGATGGCCTCGAGTCCCGACCTCTGGCCGATGTCGAAGTCAAGAGGATCGTGGGCAGGAGTGACCTTGACCGCCCCGGTGCCGAACTCAGGATCAACTTCGGCATCGGCAACAACAGGGATCCGACGGTCCATCAGCGGCAGAGTCACCTCGCGGCCTATGGCGTCGGCGTAGCGCTCGTCACCGGGGTGAACGGCCACTGCAGTGTCGCCGAGCATGGTTTCGGCGCGGGTGGTGGCGACTTCGATCGCCCCTTCGCCATCCGCAAACGGGTACCTGATAGTGACCAACTCCCCCAGCGTCTCTTCGTGCTCCACCTCGATGTCGGAGAGAGCGGTCCGGCAGTGCGGGCACCAGTTGATGATCCGGTTGGAGCGATAGATGAGCCCCTCGTCGTACAGCGTGACGAAGACCTGGCGCACGGCGCGAGACAGACCCTCGTCGAGCGTGAAGCGCTCGCGTGTCCAATCGACTGAGAACCCAAGGGTCCTCATCTGCTCGGAGATGCGGCCGCCGGAGCGCTCCTTCCACATCCACACCTGCTCAACGAAGGCTTCCCTCCCGATGTCGTGGCGGCTGAGGCCCTCTGCCGCCAGCTCACGCTCGACCACGTTCTGGGTGGCAATGCCGGCATGATCGGTTCCTGGGACCCACAGCGCCGCCAAGCCCTGCATGCGCTTGCGCCGGATGATGACGTCCTGGATCGAGAGATCGAGGGCGTGCCCCATGTGCAGCGAACCGGTGACATTTGGGGGCGGTATGACGATGCAGAAGGGCGCACCGTCGGGATTTACCTCAGGACGGAAGGCGCCGGCTGACTCCCAGCGGTCGTACCACCGGGATTCGACGGCCGCGGGGTCGTACGTTGACTCCATCTCGCCCTTCGCTCATAGCGGAAGATGGTACCCCCGACGCGTCAGGGTCCGAGGCTGCTGCCTCGGACCCGGGGCCCGTACCGATGTTCTCCGCCCGCTCCCGTACCCATCAACCTACGTTGCCGGGACTAGCCCGTCGAGGCCCAAACCGCCTCGACCTGGGGTGACTAGTTACCGCAGATCGATGTATCGCTTGCGAGAGCCGCGATCCGTTGCCGCCAACACAAGGGCGACACCAACCAGCAACGCGGCAAAGCCAGCAAGACCGATGTTTCTCGTCTGGTCGTGCGGACCGGTCTTGACAAGGGTGTCGGCCGAGGTCGTCGCTGGGGCCACGGTCGTTGTGGTCGCGGCCTGCAGCACGGTTCCAACCTCGGCGGAGTCCTGGTCGTCCTCAGTGGGCGACCCCGGCTCGCCTTAGGACACGGGTCCCAGGCGCGAGTTCTTGAGTACTTGCCTAGATGAGCGAGAATCTGTGTAGAAAACGCCCTGCCTGCACGACATGTTGTACCGCTTCCATCAGCAGTCGACCATGGGTCGAACGACCCCTTTGAGCGGTTGGGGGCGGCCCATTTCTACCCAACGATGGCCGGCCGACCGTCTAGGCGGAGCGCTCTCGCTGCTCGTTGCCGAGGTCCTGGATGGGGACGAGCGTCGGGTTGACACGCTCGCGCACGGTCTCGCCATCGATGAGCACCTGGGCCACGTCGCTTCGAGATGGCAGTTCGTACATCGTGTTGAGGAGAACCTCCTCAAGGATGGCTCGCAAGCCGCGGGCACCGGTGCCCCGGAGCAACGCTTGATCGGCGATGGCCTGCAAGGCATCGTCGCCGAACACGAGCTCGACGCCGTCCATCTCGAAGAATTTGATGTACTGGCGTGTCAGCGAGTTCTTCGGTTCGACGAGAACGCGCACCAACGATTCTTGATCGAGATCATCGACGGTCGCCACCAGCGGGAGTCTGCCGATGAACTCGGGGATGAGCCCGAAGGAGATCAAGTCCTCGGGGAGCACCTCGCTGAGGATCTCCCCTGGGCGCTTCTCACCGCGGAGACGAATCTCGGCGTCGAAGCCGACCGACTGTTTGCCGATGCGATGTTCGATGACGGGCTCCAACCCGGAGAACGCTCCCCCGACGATGAAGAGCATGTTGGTCGTGTCGACCTGGATGAACTCTTGATGAGGATGCTTGCGACCACCTTGAGGTGGCACCGAGGCCACCGTCCCCTCGAGGATCTTGAGGAGGGCTTGCTGCACACCCTCCCCCGAGACGTCGCGGGTTATGGATGGATTCTCGGCCTTGCGCGCGATCTTGTCGATCTCGTCGATGTAGATGATCCCCGTTTCCGCGCGCTTGACGTCGTAGTCGGCGGCCTGGATGAGCTTGAGGAGGATGTTCTCGACGTCCTCGCCGACGTACCCGGCCTCGGTCAACGCGGTGGCGTCGGCGATGGCGAAGGGCACGTTGAGGACACGCGCCAGCGTCTGGGCGAGGAGCGTCTTGCCGGAGCCAGTCGGTCCTACCAGAAGGATGTTCGACTTGGCGAGCTCGACCTCATCCTTGGCCCGAGTGCCGGCGCGGACACGTTTGTAGTGGTTGTAGACGGCGACCGCCAGAACCTTCTTGGCGCGCTCTTGGCCAACAACGAAGTCGGCGAGGAAGTCGTAGATCTCGGCTGGCTTGGGGAGCTCGGCGAAGGGAACTTCTTCGGTCTCGACTAGCTCCTCCTCGATGATCTCATTGCACAGGTCGATGCACTCATCGCAGATATAGACGCCGGGACCGGCGATGAGCTTCTTGACCTGCTTTTGCGACTTGCCGCAGAAGCTGCACTTGAGAAGATCGCTGCCCTCGAGCTTTGCCATCTCTAGCCCCCGACCGCCACAGCAGTGAGCTCACGGGCCGACAATACGGTGTCGATGACCCCGTAGTTCTTCGCCTCCTCAGCTGTCATCCAGAAGTCGCGATCGGTGTCGATCTGGATCTTGTCTAGTGGCTGGCCGGTGTGCTTCACGAGGATCTCGTTCATCTCCTCCTTGACCCTGATGATCTCCTTGGCATGGATCTCGATGTCGGTCGCCTGGCCTTCGAGTCCACCGATGTGAGGCTGGTGCAACATGATCCGTGAGTGAGGGAGGGCAAAGCGCTTCTCGGGAGCGCCTGCGGCCACAAGGACGGCGGCGGCTGATGCCGCCTGGCCCATACAGAAGGTCGCGACGTCGGGACGAATGAAGTGCATCGTGTCGTATATCGCCATTAGAGATGTCATCACGCCACCGGGTGAGTTGATGTAGAGGTATATGTCCTTATCGGGATCATCGCCCTCGAGGTGTAGCAGCTGTGCCATGATCAGATTGGCGACAGTGTCATCGATGGGCGTACCAAGGAAGATGATCCGCTCCTTGAGAAGCCGGCTGTAGATATCAAAGGAGCGCTCTCCGCGGCTCGTCTGCTCTACAACTGTCGGAACGAGGTAGTCCATCATCTCGGTCATTCAATTGCCTCCGCTTCTTCGGCCAGAGCCTCTGCATCTGCGGGGAAGAGGTCGAGCGGCTGGCCCGTTCCGTCGACCGGTTCGGCGTTCTGGACCATGTGATCGAGCGCCTTCTGCCGAATCATATCACCCACCAATGCTTGCACGCGACCACTTGAAACCAGTGCTTGCCGGAACTCATCGGCCTCTTGGCCCGATGCTTGAGCGAGGCTGGAGATGACTTCGTCGACCTCCTCGGCATCAACTTCGAGGCCCTCTGCGTCGGCGACGGCGTCAAGGAGTATGCGGGTACCGAGGTTGGAAACCGCCCGCTCGCGCAGCTCGCCTATGAAATCCTCCTGCGTCTGGCCCACCGCACCCAAGTACACGTCGAGGCCGACGCCCTGACCCTCGAGTCGATGGAGGAGGCTGTGCAGCTGGTCATCCATCTCGGCTCCGATGAGGCCCTCAGGGAAATCGACGTCGGTCTCGCGCAGAACGGCCTCGATCAGCTTGGCCCTGAGCTCCGCACGTGTCGCCGCAACGTTGACCCGTGCCAGTTCTTCCGAGAGACCTCCGCGCAGTTCTTCGGTTGTGTCGAACTCGCTGACCTCGCTCACCCACTCGTCCGTAACCTCGGGCAGCTTCCGGGCACGCACCCCCTTGACCAGCACCTGCATCTCAACACCCTCGCCGGCACGGTCGCCGAAGCCCTCCGGCAAGGTGGTGGCGAAGGTGTCGATCTTGCCAGCCGTCGCTCCTTCGAGCGGTCCGTCGAGGCCATCAAGGAATGATCCTGAGCCGACCTCGTAGAGCAAGTCTGTCGCCGAGGCCTCGTCGATAGTGGTGCCACCGCGGCGAGCGGTGAGGTCGATGAGCACGAAGTCGCCTGCGGTTGCCGGTCGGGTCACCTCCTCGAGCTCTGCGAACTGATGCCGGAGGCGCTCGAGCTGGTTGTCGATGTCCTCGTCCGCTACCTCGCCGGACTCGATCTCGATGCGTCTTCCCTCGTAGGCCGGAACGGAATCGAGCTTCGGCCACAGCGCCACGGTCACATCCACCTCGACCCCACCGTCTACCTGGCGGGTGTCGGCGACGGTCGGGGTCGTGGCCGGCGACACCTCGGCCTCTTGCAACGCCTCGCCGACGATCTCGGGGAGTGCCTCCTCGAGAGCCTCGCTCTGCAAGCGATCCTCGCCGACAGCGCGCTCGACCATCGGTCGTGGCGCCTTGCCCGGCCGGAAGCCCGGGATCTTGACGTCGTTGGCAAGACGCTTGGCTGCCTTGTCCTTGGCCTTGTCGAGTTCGGCGTCGTCGAGGCGAACGGTGAGCATGCGCTCGAAGCGTCCGGTCTCGGTCAGGGTCGTTTGCACATTGCTCCTAGGTTGATGGTGCCGAGCGCAGCGCGCGCTCGGCATTGGGGGTGACCGAGGGGACTCGAACCCCCGACCTCCGGGACCACAACCCGGCGCTCTAACCAACTGAGCTACGGCCACCGCGCTGTTTTGGGCTGCCGGCGGTTCGGCACTCGCGCCCCCGGGAGGATTCGAACCCCCGACCAAGAGCTTAGAAGGCTCCTGCTCTGTCCTCTGAGCTACGGGGGCCGGCTACCCGAGCGGGTGAAGGGAATCGAACCCTCGTCACCAGCTTGGAAGGCTGGAGCTCTACCACTGAGCTACACCCGCGAGAGGCAATTGTATTCGGGTGGTGTGACCTGCCTAAGAGCAAGCAGCCGTCT
>JAZFSG010000133.1:0-23235 GCA_036446035.1 Acidimicrobiia bacterium
GCCTCACGCCCGGACAGCAGGTCATAAAGATCGTCCACGAAGAGCTGGTGACAACTCTCGGCGGATCTGCCGCCGAACTGGTCAAGCCGAAGACGCCGCCTCTCGTCATCCTGATGGTCGGACTCCAGGGTTCTGGAAAGACGACCACTGCCGCCAAGCTGGCCAAGAAGCTGAAGTCCGAAGGACGGCGTCCGCTGCTCGTTGCCGCCGATCTCCAGCGGCCGGCCGCTATCGACCAGCTCGAGACCCTCGGAGAGCGCATCGGCGTCAAGGTCTTCACTGACCGTGGAGGCAAGCCGCCGAAGCTGGTCAAGGCCGCGCTGAAGGACGCCCGCAAGGGTGCCCACGATGCGGTGATCATCGACACGGCCGGGCGACTGCAGATCGACACCGAGCTGATGGGTGAACTCTCCGACGTCCGTAAGGCCGCGGATCCCGATGAAGTGCTGCTCGTGGTCGACGCCATGACGGGTCAAGATGCCATCAACGTCGCCAAAGGCTTCCTGGAATACACCGACCTCACGGGGCTCGTCCTTTCAAAACTCGACGGTGACGCCAGAGGTGGTGCCGCTATCTCGGCGGGCGAGGTGACGGGTCGGCCCATCAAGTTCGCGGGCGTCGGCGAGTCCATCGACGACCTCGAGCAGTTCCACCCCGACCGGATGGCCTCACGGATCTTGGGCATGGGAGATGTCCTAACCCTCATCGAAAAGGCGGAGACGGCGTGGGATGAGGAGCAGGCTGCCGAAGCGGCGGCCAAGATGGCGGATGCCAGCTTCACACTCGAAGACTTTCTCACGCAGTTCCAGCAGCTCCGCAAGCTCGGGCCTGTCAACCAATTGGTTGGTATGCTTCCTGGCGCACCGGCGGGCGATATCGACGTCTCCGAACGAGACTTGGCCCGCGTCGAGGCGATCATCAGGTCGATGACCATCGACGAGCGCCGCTCACCGAAGATGATCGACGGCAGCCGCAGGCGACGTGTCGCCAAAGGCTCGGGGACTTCGACACAGGATGTCAACCGGCTGCTCAAGCAGTACGGCGAAGCGCAGAAGATGATGAGGTCGCTGGCAGCAGGAACCGGGCCACTAGCCGGGCTCCTAGGCGGCGGACGGAAGCGGAAGAAGAGGTGACCGTATGGCGGTGAAGATCCGCCTGAAGAGAATGGGCAAGAAGCGTCAGCCGAGCTACCGCGTGGTGGTAGCCGACGGGCGCTCGCCTCGCGATGGTCGATTCATCGAGCAGATCGGCCGTTACGACCCACTGACCGAACCCTCGGTGGTGGAAATCGACAACGACCGAGCACTCGATTGGCTCTCCAAGGGAGCTCAGCCAACGGATGCCGCCCGCAAGCTGCTCGAGATCTCCGGCGCTTGGAGTCAGTTCCGCGCCACCAAGGGCGAGGTGCACACCATCGCCGCCATCCCCGAGGTGAAGGCGAAGGTGTCCAAGAAGCAGCAGGCTGCCGCAGCGGCCGCCGAAGCCGCGGCAGCGGAGCCAGCGGAAGACGCTCCACAAGATGATGCTCCGGTCGAAGGGGCTGCCGTCGAAGCGGCCACCGTTGAAGAGGCCACAGAGGCTGCCGCTCCCGAGGAAGCCTCCGCGCCTGAAGAGGCCGCCGACGAGGCTGCCCCCGAGGTTGCCAGCGATGACGAACCAGCAGAAGAAGCAGAAGGTGAAGAATCATGAGCGAATCCATAGTCCACGACGTCGTGCATTTCGTCGTGTCAGAGATCGCTGAGAAACAGGATGAGGTCAAGGTCACAATCGTCGACAACGGCGAAGGCGAAGTAATCGCCGAGGTCGAGGCCTCCAAATCCGACATGGGGCGGGTCATCGGACGCCGAGGGCGGGTCGCCAAGGCCATCCGCACGTTGGCCCAGGCCGCCGCCGACGAAGAGGGCCTGCACGCCGAGGTTGAGTTCGCCGACTGACGCAGTTCCCGTTGGCCGGGTCGGCAAGCCCCATGGGATCCGAGGGGAGGTCACCGTTGAGGAGCTGACCGACAACCCCGACCGCTTCGTCGCCGGTGCCACCTTCTCGGTACCCACGGGGATTCTCGTCATCTCGTCACTACGACGGCACCGGAGCGTGCTCCTGCTGAAGTTCGCCGGCGTCGACTCTCGCGAGGCTGCGGAGGATCTGCGGAATACGATCCTCACGATTCCGGCCGACCAACGCCGCGAACTCCACGACGGGGAGTTCTGGCCAGATCAGCTCGAGGGGCTCAAGGCCTTGCTGCCGGACGGCAGCCAGCTCGGAACCGTTACCGGAGTCGCCCTTGGATCAGCGCAGGATCGTCTGGTCGTCAAGACGACGGAAGGCCACACCATCGAGATTCCCTTCGTTGACGAGCTGGTGAGCGACGTCCACCCCTCTGGGGGCTTCGTTGTGGTCAACCTGCCACCAGGGCTCGAAACAGTCGATTAGCCGCCCAAGCTGATAGTTTCGCAGCGTGCCTCATCCGCAGCCGAACCCTGGCCTCGCTCTCGAATACCTCGAAGGTAAGCGAGACCCGCAACCCTTGCTCGAAGAGGCTCGTCGACTTCGCGACGAAGGCAAGGGTCGCACCGTCACATACTCCCGCAAGGTGTTCGTGCCACTCACCACGATGTGCCGCGACACATGCACCTATTGCACCTTCGCCAAGCCGCCTGGCGCCGGTGGTCAGTACCTCGAGCCCGAAGATGTCCTCGCCATCACCAAGGCGGGCGACGCCCAGGGTTGCACCGAGGCTCTGTTCACACTCGGAGATCGCCCTGAGGACCGCTGGCCTCAAGCCAGGGAGTTCCTCGAAGGCAAAGGATGCGACTCGACTCTCCAATACGTGACTCAGATGTCTGAGTTGGTCGTCACGGAGACCAGCCTCTTCCCGCATGCCAACCCCGGGATCATGACCGAGTCCGAGATCGCGGCGCTGCGTCCATCCAATCCCTCGATGGGGCTCATGCTGGAGAACATCTCTCCACGCCTGATGGAGCCCGGGATGCCACACCACAACTGCCCCGACAAGGAGCCCTCCCTCCGCGTCGCCACCATCGAGGCCGCAGCCGCCAACGCCGTCCCCTTCACCACCGGTGTCCTCGTCGGAATCGGAGAGCGGCCATCCGAGGTAGTTGACTCGCTGTTCGCTCTCGCCGAGATGGCCCGAGGCCTCGGCAACATCCAAGAGGTGATCGTACAGAACTTCCGGGCGAAGGACGACACCAGGATGCGGCGCAACGCAGAGCCAACGGTCGCCTACTTCACGAGGGTCATCGCCGCGGCGCGCTGGATCCTCGGCGCGGAGATGAACCTGCAGGTGCCGCCCAACCTGACGCAGGACTACGAGGTCTACCTCGATTCCGGCATCAACGACTGGGGAGGCGTGTCGCCTTTGACGATCGACTGGGTCAACCCCGAGGCCGACTGGCCACACCTGGAAGAACTGACCGGCCGGACAGAGGCGGCGGGCTTCGAGCTGAAGCCCCGGCTCCCCGTGTATCCCGAATTCATCTCGGCGCAGTGGATAGCCGCTGAGCTGCTCGACAAGGTCGACGCTGCCACCGACCACGACGGGTACGCTCTCGCCCCCCAAGCCGTCTCATGATCACTTTCCTTCGCCTTCGCCCCGCAAACGAACTCAACGAGCTCTGGGCATCAACGCGCCGCCGCGAAGGAACAACGGCGGTTGAGACCTCGGTCGATCACACTTCGGCTCTGGCCGGAGGCCTGCTTCCGGTTGCAACCTCGCCGATCCCTGGAGCGGTCGCCTGGGTCGTGCCTCCTGCCGATGGCATCGCTCTGGCGGAGAGCGGCGCCAAGGGATGGCAACTCACCATCGAGCACACCCATGACCGGGCCGACGTTGTCGACGCCCTCGCTCGCACGGAAGCTGCGTACTTACGGACCGGGCGAAGCAGAGTGGCGGCCGCCGCGGCGATCGCCGGCATCCCGGGATTGCACACAACGGTGTCCGTGTTCGTCGACTCCGTCGAAGAGGCTCTTGCTGCGATCGGGAGCGGAGCGGGCGATCTGCTGCTGCGCGACTGGGACACCGAGCGCATCGGATCGCTGCGCGACGCCCTCAGCGGAGCTCTTGTCGAGCGAACCGCGATTCCCCTCGGAGTCGACATCGACTCGGTCCGCGACGCACTGAACACCGAGTCCTTCACTGCCTACCTCGGCCAGGTCGACGGCTCCGGCGCCGCCAGGCCGCGCTACGAATGGGCACCCGGCATGGACATGACGCCGCCGCTGTCAGGAATGCGGATATCGACAGAGTGGCCAGATCGCGCCTGGGTGAGCGGAACGTCTTCGGCCGGACTCGACTCGATCAGCCCCGAACGCCGCCGTGTCCTGCAGCGCTCCCTTGACGGCACTCCCCCGTCGCGCGACGAGGTGGAGCTCCTCTTCACAGCTCGAGGAGACGAGGTCGACGCCATTGCCTCCGTCGCCGACGAGCTGCGACGACGCACCAACGGCGACACCGTCACCTACGTCATCAACCGCAACATCAACTACACCAACCAGTGCTACTTCCGCTGCGGCTTCTGTGCGTTCTCCAAGGGACCGCGCTCCCTCAACCTTCGGGGCGACCCCTATCTGCTTGAAGTCCACGAGGTGGCGTTTCGCACCAAGGAGGCCTGGGAGCGTGGTGCAACGGAGGTGTGCTTGCAGGGAGGCATCCACCCCGACTTCACCGGCGACTTCTACCTGTCGGTTCTGCGGGCCGTCAGGGACGCCGCTCCCGACATGCATGTTCACGGGTTCACCCCCCTCGAGGTGTGGCAGGGAGCGGAGACCCTCGGCAAGCCCGTCGCCGAGTTCCTCGCCGAGCTCAAGGATGCGGGACTGGCGACCCTGCCCGGCACCGCCGCCGAGATCCTCGACGACAAGGTCCGCCGCTTCCTGTGTCCCGACAAGATCCGCACTTCACAATGGGCCGAGGTCATGATCACCGCCCACGAGATGGGCATGCGGTCCACCTCAACCATGATGTTCGGCCACATCGACGGACCGGCTTCGTGGGCCAACCACCTCGAGGTGCTGCGTCAGATCCAGCGGCGCACCGGCGGAATCACCGAGTTCGTGCCGCTGCCGTTCGTCCACATGGGCGCCCCGATCTTCTTGCGGGGCCGCTCTCGCCCGGGACCGACTTGGGACGAGGTGGTGTTGGTGCACGCGGTTGCCCGCATCGCGTTCGACGGCCTCATCCCCAACATCCAGGCGTCCTGGGTCAAGCTCGGCCTCGAGGGTGGCGCTCGGCTACTCGATGCCGGCTGCAACGACCTCGGTGGGACCCTGATGGACGAGAACATCTCGCGAGCAGCCGGCGCGGCGCACGGCCAGCTGGCGACACCCGAGGATCTCGAGGCGACGATCAGGTCGGTCGGCCGCACTCCCTCCCAGCGCACCACGCTGTACGAACCGGTCGGCCAGCGCGTCGACGGTTAGGGCGATCCTCGTGATCGATCAAAACCTAACGGAGGCCAGCTTTCGGCCGCCGGCGACATCGGGATGCCTAGGGGCCACAGGAGATAGAACGCAGGCCCTTGCGACTACGAGTACTCCCACAGGTACGGGCCGATTCTCCCGCAATGCTTGCACTCACGGTCCTTTGGGGCCACCGGCTCCGAGCAATTCGAGCACTTGGCGGATTCTGGCTTGACGGCTGGCTTGCCGCGGAATCGCGCCAGTATCCCGCGACGCCGCGGTACCTCAAACCTATGCCCTTCGACGCACATGAACCGCTTACTGCGAGTGTTTCCTAGGTGCTCGACATCTGTACACCCACACTGAGGGCAGCTAGGCAGTGACGGAGTCTGGAACATCACACCTCCTTCCGTCGATCAGCTGACTCCCACGGTGCCTCGAACCGATCGCTCGGGCCAGGGGCAAAAGGCCTTCACGAGTCACAAGCGCCGGACTGCGCGGTCACCGCTACGGCGCAATCACCTCGAGTGTGGGGTCGTTGATGTCGGAGGTGGTGAACTCGATCGAAACGGTCACGGAGTTGCCTGCGAACTCGGTGAACTCATCGCCGAAAGCATCGGCGAACTCTCGCGCCGAGCCCGACAAGTCGAGAACCAGTGATCGGGTCCAGGGGTTGACTGCGTCGACGATGACCTCAAAGCGATCGACCTCGATCGGGGAGCCCTCCGGTATGAATCCGATGCTGGCCGCCGCCGCGGCGTCGAGCGTGAACATGATCGATGGCTCACCGTCATGGATGACATCGACGATGGGCCTTCCGGCGAGGATGACGTCGAGGCCGGATGCCAGCAGCTCTATTGGCCAGCCGGGACAGTAGATGAGATCTATCGCCGTGTTGAAGGCATCGCGCGACGTCGACTCGAAGGCCGGCTCGGGAACGTTGGCGTCGAGAATCTGCACATCGTCGCCGACGATCACATACCGCCGGTCGGCACCCAGGCCCTCGAGATCGAAGACCAGCCGGCATTCGAGTGCCTCACCGACGATATCTACGCCGGATGCAACGATCGTCGCTGTACTAATTCCCTTTTCAACGGTTTGGCGATACTCGAACCTGTATGCGGTCAATGCCTCCAGGGTCGGCGGTGGCTCGGGTGGCACCAGCTCCCCATCGAGCACACTTCCGATTCGATCCCGCAGAGCTTCGGCCAACTGAATAGCTCGCAGTCGCCTGTCGCCGTCGTCTGGGTGGACAACGGCCACGAATCCGAGGAGACGGCCCACCCGCACCACAACCAGCGTCTGGAAGCGGACGATGTCATCCCCGACATCCTCGGTCAGAACGAGCCCGATGGTCTCGGTGCCGATGTCATCCAGCGCGAACGACTCCGCCCCTATGACCTCGAGGTCGTCAGGAATCCCTCCGCCGATGCCCTTGGCTGCGTCCTGGACGAAATCTGCCAGGTAGGCCGAGGCCCCCTCGTCCGTGTCGAAGAGGCTCACCCAAGAGTGCAGCGACACAATGTCGCTGGCACCGACGCGAACAGAGCGTGGCCGCAACTCGGCTCTGGCACCGATGGAGCGGCCGAAGGAGGCGATGTCGTCAGCTTCATCAGAGGGATCCTGCAGTGTCTTGCGAGCCAGCTCGAGATTTTCCTCGGTAGCAACCGACACTTCTTCGAACCCCTGGTAAGCCTCCCCGAGGCTGTCCGCCGTTAGCGTCATCAGCACCAGCTGGGCGTCGGTGATCTCCCCGGCCGTTCTTGGGTCGGTGACCACGACGGTGGTCGACGTTGGGACCGGTGTCGTGGTTGTGGTAGTGGTCGAGGTCGTCGTCGTTGTGCTCACAGGAGGGGCTTCGGTCGCTGTGGGCACAGGTGCCGCCGTCGTGACCGGCGTCGCAGCGGTTGTGCACGCAGTGGCTGCGAGCAAGAGAGCAATGAGTGATAGCGCTCGGCGCAGAGTGACCTCCTACCGTCGCGATGGTATCGGCAGCGTGCCATTGGCTATCGTCTCGAATCGTGCAGCCAAAAGATTCGCCGCAAGAGGCCGCGTTTCGCTCTGATGCGGCCGCCTGGCTCGACGCCAACGCGACCCGCCGCACCGAGCCAACCGTCATCGTCTCGTCCATCGTGGCCGAGTGGACGGCAGACGAGGAGGTCGAGGGGCTGGCGATCGCCCGTGCCTGGCAGCGCACCAAGTTCGACGCGGGATGGGCTGGCATCCGTTGGTCAAAGGAGCACGGAGGCCGCGGCGGCACCGGGATGGAAGCGGTCATCTTTCGTCAGGAGGAGTTGCGTTACGACGTCCCTGCAGACGCTCTAGCCGTTGGGCTCGATTGGCTGGGACCTGCAGTCGCCGAGTTCGCCGAGACCGACCTCGCCGTCGAGGTCCTGCCGACGCTTCTCTCTGGTGACTCAGTCTGGTGCCAGCTCTTCTCGGAACCGGCTGCCGGCTCCGACCTGGCTGGTCTCGAGACGAAGGCTGAACGCGACGGCGACGAGTGGACCATCAGCGGCCAGAAGGTGTGGACGACCCTCGCCCACCTCGCAGACCGCGGCCTCCTCATCGCCCGCCACGACTCGAACGCCGCCAAGCACCGCGGCCTGACGGCCTTCCTTGTCGACATGGACGCGCCGCGGATAACGGTCAACCCGGTGCGCCAGATGACCGGAGCAGCCAACTTCAACGAGGTGTTCTTCGACGGGGTGCGCGTTCCGGACGGCCAGAGGGTCGGTGAGGTCGGAGACGGGTGGCGGGTGGCGCTAGGGGCGTTCCGCCATGAACGTTTCTCCGACTCCTTCTCGAACACCGACGCCATCGACGCCCTGGCCATGCTGATGGGCCAAGCCGAGCGATCGGGGTCGCAACGCGACCGTTTCGCCAGCCTCTACGCCAGGTCGCAAGCCTTGCGCTACACCGGTCTCCGACTGTTGACCGACATCTCGAAGGGTCGACCGATTGGAGCCGAGGGGTCTGTCCTCAAGCTGGCGGGACCCGAGCTCCTCTCGGACATCTACGAGCTAGGACTCGAGCTACAGGGGCCGTCGGCAACGCTGGCGACAGGCGATGAGTGGCGGGCCGCCTTTCTCGGGATCCCCGGCATGATCGTCGGTGGCGGCACTCCCCCAATTCAGCGCAACATCATCGGCGAGCAGCTACTTGGTCTCCCCGGGGATATTCGAGTCGACAAGGACATGCCGTTTCGCGAGACCCCGAACCGCTAGCTCTCCTTGAGGGTGACGGCGGTGCCGGTGACCGTAACGATCATGCGATGGTCGATGGGCGTGTAGTCGAGCTCGCAGGCGACAACGGCGTGGGCCCCCCGAGTGACCGCTGAGTCCACGAGGGAACCCATAGCGACAAGACGTGCCTGTTCCAGCACAGTCCCCAGCGCATCCTCTGTCACGTCGATGCGGGCAGTCGCCTCGCCGCTGACCACACCCAGGTAGGTGTCGATGTCCCAGTCCTCGAAGGTCGTGGTCGTGGTGACGATCGGCCGCCAAGTCCCCTCGTCGCCGGCCCATCCTTGGGCTGCGTCCCGCCAGTGAGCGCCCCAGCGAGCTCCGAGACCGAAGTCTCTCTCCGGGCCCTCGGCTTCGTCGACTTCGTAACGAGGCGTGATGTCGACAACGGCCGGCTCCGTGATGGGGTGAACGTTGGACGTCGTCGCGGCGGGGTGCAAGGCCCTGGCGGTCTCCATGGCCTGCGACAGACGATTGCCGGGGGCGGTGATACGAGTACGGCTCGTGAGATATTGGCCCCAGTAGTCCATAGGTTCTCCGCTCAGCGTCAGCGCGCAGCGAGGATAACCTGCCGACGTGGACATCCATGTGATTTCCATATTCCCCGAGTACTTCTCCGGTCCCCTCGACACCAGTTTGGTCGGCAAGGCGATCGGCTCCGGAGCTCTCACCATCACTGTTCACGATCTTCGTGAGCACGGCGCCGGCGCGCACCGAGCGGTCGACGACGCTCCGTTCGGAGGAGGCGCCGGCATGGTCATGGCAATCGAACCCCTGGCGAAGGCGCTCGATCCCCTCGCCGATACCCACCGGGTTCTCCTCGCTGCCGCCGGTAAGAGGATGAAGCAAGCAGACCTCGACCGCCTCGCCAGGATGGACTCGGTCACTCTGATCTGTGGCCGCTACGAGGGGGTCGACGAACGGGTTGCCGAGAATCTCGTAAACGAGGAGCTATCACTTGGCGACTACGTTCTGCTGGGTGGTGAGGTCGGCGCTCTCGCCATCATCGAGGGCGTTGCCCGCCTCCTGCCGGGTGTCGTCGGCAATCCGGAGTCCACAGAACACGAGAGCTTTCGCAACAACCTCGTTGAGGAGCCCCAGTACACGAGGCCGGCCTCATTTCGAGGGTGGGAGGTCCCCGAGGTCCTGCTGTCTGGGGACCACGGGGCCATCGAAGCCTGGCGCCAGAAACAGCGACGTTCGCGAACCGCAGAGCGGCGCCCCGACTTCAAGAACGAATAGCCGGAGGCCAGCGAGGTCGATACACTCCGCTGCCGCTCGGGCACGCCCGGAGGATTCCTATGAACACCCTGAAGAAGCTGGAAAACGCTCGCCTCCGCGACGACATACCCGACTTCTCACCTGGCGACACCGTCAAGGTGTACGTGCGGGTCCTCGAAGGCGGTCGTGAGCGCGTTCAGGTGTACGAAGGCGTCGTCATCGGACGCTCCGGCGGCGGCCTGCGCGAGACCTTCACGGTGCGCAAGATCAGCTTCGGAGTTGGGGTTGAGCGCATCTTCCCCGTCCACGCACCGATCATCTCCAAGCTCGAGGTAACCCGCAAGGGCAAGGTGCGTCGCGCCAAGCTGTACTACCTGCGCGATCGTGTTGGGCGCGCGGCACGCATCAAGGAGAAGCGGGACCAGTAACCCCAGTGAGCAGCAGACCTCCCTGGGTAGAGCCGTCGCCTGAAGACGCAGGGCCCGTCGCCGACGTAGAACCAGCTCCCGACGATCCCTTAGTTCGACTGCGCGCCCACGCCGTTGAGGGGTCGGAGGACAAGAAGACCCGCAAGTCCTTTTGGCGAGAGCTACCACTCCTCGTCCTCATAGCACTCATCGTCGCCGTCGTCATCAAGACCTTCTTGGTGCAGGCATTCTTCATCGAGTCCGGCTCGATGCGCGACACGCTCATCGAGGGTGACCGAGTCATGGTCAACAAGCTGTCCTATCGCTTCGGAGAGCCGGAAAGGGGCGACATCATCGTTTTCGATCCCCCCGGCGGGAACACCAACGATGGTGAGTCGCTTCCATCAAAGGTGCTGCGCAACGTCGCCGAGTCCATCGGCCTGAGCCAGCCGGCGTCGGAGTTCATCAAGAGGGTGATCGCTACCGAGGGCGAAACCATCGAGATCCGAGACAACCAGGTCGTCGTCGACGGCACCGCGCTCGTCGAGCCCTACCTCGATGCCAACGTTCGTATGCCCGACTTCGGGCCGGAGACCGTCCCCGACAATCACGTCTTCGTCATGGGCGACAACCGCTCCCAGAGCAGGGACAGCAGATTCTTCGGGTCCATTCCCACCAACACCATCGTCGGCAGAGCGTTCGTGACCGTGTGGCCTCCGAGCCAATGGGACGGTCTGTGACCTGTCGCACTCGGTCACTACACCTGTGCCCATGGACATCGATGACACAGGCGACACGGGTCGGGGCCGGGTATCATCCTCGCCAACAGCAAGGAGCAGCCGATGGGTGAAGAAGACCTCGAGAGATATGAGACCGAGGTCGAGCTGCAGATCTACCAGGAGTACCGCGACGTGCTCCCGCTGTTCCGCTTCGTGGTCGAGACCGAGCGCCGCTTCTACCTCGCCAACGGCGTTCAGGTCAATACCAAGTCGGCCGACGGCGCGACCTACTTCGAGATAGAGCTCGAGGACGCGTGGGTTTGGGACATGTATCGCCCGGCTCGCTTTCTCCGCAATGTCAGAGTGATGAGCTTTCGCGACGTCAACATCGAGGAGCTCGAGCCCTCAGCGCGGCTCTAACCGACCGCCTCGACCTGGCTCGATTCGGGGAGTCGATCGCCGCCCGCTTCCTGCGTCGCCGCGGCTTGACCATCGCCCATCGCAACCATCGGGTAGGCCGCGGCGAGATCGACATCATCGCCACCGACGGCAAGCGCCGAGTTGCCGTCGAGGTGAAGACCCGGCGCCGCGGCGCCGTCGATCCGGTCGAGTCCTTCACGCCGGCCAAAGCCAAGCAGGTGCGTCAACTCGCAGGCCAGCTCGGCATCGGACGTGTCGACGTGGTGGCCGTCACCGTCGGTTCGCAGTTCGTCGAGGTACGTTGGCTGCCGCAGATCGCTTAGTGCCGCCGCTGTCGGAGCTCTTTGAACCAACAGCCGCGGTGCCAGTGGCGTCGTAGGTCGGGCGCGTCCTCGGGGACAATGACCAGGTGACCAACTCCAGGCTCAATAGCCGCCTCGCATCCAGGGCATAGGTAGCGCTTGCGAGCGGCGTAGGGCTGAACCAGGGAGACTTGTTCTATCCCGAAAGGGCCGCCCATGCCACCAATCCCAACACCGCGAGAACAGTCACAGCCATGATCGCGACGTCCACGACGCTGCGGTGCTGCTGGCGGAAAGGGTTGAAGCCCATAGTGGGCGATGGTACGGCCCATCTAGGCTTGGCCGATGTTCGACATTGCTGACACCGGACGAGTGCGCACCCTCACCATCAACAACCCCGAGCGCAAGAACGCGATCCCAACCTCGGAGTGGCCGCAGCTCGCCGACCACCTCGAGTCCTTCGAAGCCTCGGAGCAAAGGGCGCTCATCATCACCGGGGCTGGCGACGACTTCTGCTCGGGGGCCGACCTCGGTGGCAGCGAGTTCACGGATCACACGATCACGGCCCGTTACGCCGACATGGGAGTCGTGGGCAGGGCCGCCACTGCGCTGCATCGGATCTCCAAGCCAACTGTGGCGGCAGTCGAGGGAGTAGCCGTTGGTGCCGGCATGAACCTGGCGCTCGCCTGCGACATCGTCATCTCCTCCCGCACTGCACGCTTCAGTGAGATCTTCGTGAAGCGCGGATTGACGGTCGACTTCGGAGGAACGTGGCTCCTCCCCCGCCTCGTAGGTCTTGCTGTCGCCCGTGATCTTGCCTTGACGGGCAGGATGGTCAGCGGCGAGGAGGCGGCGACCCTCGGGCTGGTGTCGCGGGCGGTGGAGTCCGAAGCCCTGCAGGCCGACGCCATGGAAGTGGCGACCGGCTTGGCAACGGGAGCACCGCTGGCACAGCGCTTCATCAAGACCGGGCTCAACCGGTCGCTCGACCTCACCTTCGAGCAGGCGCTGGCATATGAGGACCAGGCGCAGGCCATCTGCCTGTCTTCCGAAGATGTGGTCGAGGGGGTCAGCGCCTTCCTCTCCAAGCGTGACCCAGACTTCAAGGGCAGATGAACGCGCCCGAGGGGGTGACCCTTCGCCAATTCGGGGGCGATGCCGACTATGCCGCCATAGCGACCTGCATCAATGAGACCGCGGCTGCCGACGGCGACGAGCGCTTCGAAACCGCAGAAGGCATCGCACACAGCTACGCCCACTTGGAGAACTCGGATCCGGCCACCGACATGCTGTTCGCTGAGGCCGACGGCGAGGTCGTCGCTTACAGCCGCGTCATGTGGGATCAGATCGAAGGGGGCGACAACGAGCGGACCTACGGCCTCTACGGCTGGGTGCGCCCGGCGTGGCGTCGCCGCGGAATAGGTCGGGCCATGATGGCCGCCAACGAGGACCGCCTACGTCAGATCGCTGCCGGCCACGATTACGACGGCCCGGCGTTCTTCGACAGTGGCTGTTTCGACACGGACGCTGGAGCGGTCGCCCTCTTTGGAGCCAACGGCTACGCCGTGGCGGCCACAGACGTCGAGATGGTTCGTCCCAACCTCGACGACATCCCCAGGGCAGCTATCCCAGATGGCCTCGAAGTGCGACCGGTCGCCGATGAACACGTTCGCCAGATTCTGGAGGCGGGCGACGAGGCCTTCCGCGATCACTGGGGCTATGTGCCGGCCACAGAGGCCTACTTTGCTGAGGTCACCACAGCTCCCACCTTCGACCCGTCGCTGTGGCGAGTGGCCTGGGATGGCGACGAGGTGGCGGGGCAGGTGCGCAGCTTCATCAATGCACAAGAGAACGAGCACTTCGGCCATAGACGCGGGTACACGGAGGACATCTCAGTGCGTCGCCCCTACCGGCGCCGTGGCCTAGCACGGGCGTTGATGCTGGTGAGCCTCGAGGCCGTGCGCGATCGCGACATGACCGAGGCTGGTCTTGGCGTCCACGTTCAGAACCCAAACGACGCCCTCAGCCTCTACGAGAGCGCCGGGTTCGTGGTGACGTCGAGCTGGTCGACCTACCGCAAACCATTTTCTTAGGGTCGATTGGCCCTTGGTGAGCCAGGCCTGTGACCCTGTCCATTAGGGAACTAACCCATCTGATAGACCAGGAGGTCGACCGTGAGCGGCGGCTGGAAGCGCGAGATAAAGGGCAAGAAGCTCAAGCCGAGTCGCTGATGATGGGCTACGGCTACGAGCCAACCTGGTCAGAAGGCGCCCTCAAGAGCCCCATCTTCCAAACATCCACCTTCGCCTTCGAAACAGCTGAGGATGGCAAGGCCTTCTTCGAGCTGGCCTACGGCCTGCGGGAGCCGGAACCCGGAGAGAAGCCGGGACTCATCTACAGCCGGACCAACAACCCCAACCTCGAGATCCTTGAGGACCGCCTGGCACTGTGGGACGACGCAGAGGCGTGCGCGGTCTTCTCCAGCGGGATGGCAGCCATCACCACCACCCTCCTGTCCTACCTCCGGCCCGGCGATGTCCTGCTCTACAGCAGACCCATATACGGCGGCGTCGACCACTTCGCCACCCACGTCCTGCCGGATCTCGGCATCACCCCGATCGGTCTTCCCGCCGGAGCCAGTGCCGCTGAGATCGAGGCCATCGTCGACGACAACGATGCTGCGGATCGGATCGCATTCATCCTCATCGAGACGCCCGCCAACCCCACCAACATGCTCGTCGACATCGAGATGTGTGCCACTCTGGCCGCCAAGTATTCGACCTCGACACGACGAGTCCTGCTTGGCGTTGACAACACCTTCCTGGGCCCAGTCTTCCAACACGCGCTACATCACGGCGCCGACCTCGTCATCTACTCCGCGACTAAGTACATCGGGGGGCACAGCGACGTCGTCGCCGGAGCCGTGAGCGGCCCAACCGAGGCGCTGGCGCCGGTTCTCGCCATGAGGACCCTCCTCGGCAACGCCATCGGTCCGTGGACCGGCTGGCTGCTCATGCGCAGCCTGGAGACCCTCAAGCTGCGCATGGAGCGCCAGGTCGAGACGGCGCAGCGCATCGCCCTGCGGCTGCTCGACCAGCCCAAGGTCCAGGGCGTCCTCTATCTGGGTCTACTACCTGCCGACGTGCCGCAGATGGAGGTGTACAAGCGACAGTGCCTCTCTCCCGGCGCCATGATCTCGATCCTGCTCGAAGGCGGGGAGGCCGAGTCCTTCCGTTTCCTCAACTCCCTGCAGCTGGTCAACCTGGCGGTGAGCCTCGGCGGCACCGAGTCGTTGGCCCAGCACCCGTGCACCATGACCCACGCCGACGTGCCGCTGGAGGAGAAGATCCGACTCGGCGTTGGCCACAACCTGGTGCCCCTCTCGGTCGGGGTCGAGGACCCCGACGACCTCATCCTCGACCTGGCCCAGGCTTTGGATGCGGTGTAGCGACGCGCTACAGCTGCCTGAGAGCCTCCACCGGCTCTAACCGGGAGGCCCGCCACGCCGGGTGGAGACCGGCCGCCAGGCCTACGACGGCACCGGCGGCTGGAGCGAGGAGCGGATAGATGGGGTCGAGAACGGGTGTCCAGGTTCGAGATGCCGACACCGCAACGATGACGAGGACGCTCACAGCGGCTCCGATCGCCAAGAACAGGATCAATCGACCCGTGTGAGCACCGGTGGAGGGCGTTCCCCGGCTCCTGTCACACCCGCTACTTACGTTGCACAGCAGTGTTCGCGTCAACAACATCAGTGGCCCTCGTCGGAGTCGACCCCCAGCCGGTCCGCGTTGAGGTGCACGTCGCCGGTGGCGGCGCCCGGTTCTCGCTTGTCGGTCTCCCCGACACCGCCGTGCGCGAGGCCAAGGAACGGGTGCAGGCTGCCTTGGCGTCTTCCGGCTACGAGTGGCCATCGCGGACTGTCACCGTCAGCCTGGCCCCAGCCGACCTTCCTAAGGCAGGATCCGCCTACGACTTGCCGATAGCTATCGGCGTACTGGCAGCCTCCGGAGTGATCGACAAAGCAGCCACCGATGTCGTCGCACTCGGCGAACTGGCACTCGACGGAAGCCTGCGGGCGCCTCGCGGCGGCCTGGCGGCAGCCCAGGTCGCCAGGGACCACGGCGTGCCGGTCGTCGTGTCGATGGACAGCTATCACGAGGCGGCCCTGGTCACCGACGTTGACCTGCGCCCGGCGCGTACCCTGCGCGAAGCGATCGAAGTCGCACTCGACGGTTCTTCCTGTCCCGCCGTCACTGCGCCGCCTGTCCCGCGGACCGTCCTCCCTATCGACCTCTCCGAGGTCCGCGGCCAGGCAACGGCACGTCGCGCACTGGAGATCGCAGCGGCCGGGGGACACCACCTCCTGCTGTCCGGTCCGCCGGGAAGTGGCAAGACCATGCTGGCTCGGTGCCTGCCGAGCGTCCTCCCACAGCTCGGTGATGAACAAGCCCTGGCGGCTGCTCAAGCCTGGGCTGCTGCTGGGCTGGCTCGGTCCGAGAAGAGGCTGGCACCCTTCCGTAGCCCCCATCACTCCATCACTCTCGCCGCCCTTGTCGGCGGTGGTAACGGGCTGCCCGGTCCCGGAGAGGTGACCCTGGCGCACCATGGCGTGCTGTTCCTCGACGAGCTCGGCGAGTTTCCCTCGCACCTGCTGGACGCCCTCCGCCAGCCTCTAGAGGAGGGATACGTCGATGTGGCGAGGCGTTCTGGCTCCGTCCGATTCCCGACCCAGCTTCAGCTGGTGGCCGCGACCAACCCCTGCCCCTGCGGCCATTCCGGCGATGCTCGCACGGCGTGTCGGTGCTTGCCAGGGGCAGTCGAGCGCTACCGCCGACGGCTGTCAGGGCCGCTGCTCGATCGCTTCGACCTGAGGGTGTCGGTTTCCGCGGTCGGGGCGGCTGACCTGGCGGCGCCGCCATCGGAGCCCTCCGAGCAAGTGGCCCTCCGGGTGGCGGCCGCTCGGCTTCAGCAACAGGAGCGGGGTGTGCTCAACGCTCGAATGGGACGTAGCGCTCTCGACGCCATGACAGTGAGCGACGATGCCAGAGCACTGTTGGCCGGCGCCTTCGATCAGCTGCAGCTCACTGGCCGGGGATGGGACCGCGTGCGGCGAGTGGCTCGCACCATCGCCGACCTGGCCGCCAGCACCCCGATCGGAGGCAGCCACATGGCAGAAGCGCTGGCGCTGCGAGGGAGCTGGTGAGCGAGGAGGCACGCCTGGTCCTGGCGGCAACGGGCATCCATCCAGATCGGTCACGCCAGCTCCGTGAGGAGATGGGGGCTTCCCAAGCCGTAGGCCGGCTGGCTTCCGGTCGTCTCACGGCTTCGGCCAGGACAAGAACGGCTGCCGGCCTAGACGCCGGATTCATATCTCAGCGTCTGCGTCGCCTGGAGATACGTCCCATCTTTCGAGGCGGTCCCGGCTACCCCGCCCTTCTCGATCGCTTTCCCGACGCGCCGGATGTGCTGTTCCTGCGCGGGACGCTGCCGTCGGTCCCGGCGGTGGCCATCGTCGGCACTCGCCGCTGCACCGGATACGGACGGTCCCTGGCGCGAGCCATGGGAGCCGAGGTTGCAGCGGTGGGATGGGCGACGGTCAGTGGCCTCGCCAGGGGCATTGACATCGCGGCCCACCAGGGAACGCTCGATAACGAAGGGGTGGGCGTTGCAGTGCTCGGCTCTGGTCCCGATGTGTGGTACCCCCACGAGCACCGCGATATCGGTCTCGACCTCGCCACCAACGGTGCAGTGCTCACCGAGTATCCGCCCGGCACGCCACCGGAACCGTGGCGGTTCCCAGTGCGCAATCGGATCATCTCGGGGATGGCGGAGGCGGTCGTAGTCGTCGAGGCCGCCGTCAAGGGAGGGGCGCTCATAACCGCCCGCACCGCCCTCGATCAGGGGGTGCCGGTGTTCTCAGTACCCGGAGACATCGGCAGGCCCTCCGCCGAGGGCTGCAACCTCTTGATCCGCGACGGCGCCAACCCCGTTCTTGGCGTCGCCGACCTCATCGAGGGGCTGACGCTGGTGATGGGTCGCCCGCCCAAGGTCCCGCTGCGCCCAGGGGGCACTCCTCTACTGGAGGCGCTCGGAGAGACGGGCTCCACCGCCGACCAACTGGCGGCGGCGCTTGCGCTACCGATAGCCGAACTGCTCGGCGACCTGGCACGCCTCGAAGCCTCCGGAACGGTGCGTCGCGAAGGTGACGTCTACTCCTGGACCCGCCGAACGGCCTAGGCAACAAAGGTCGCTCTGCTCACCCCCCCAGAGCCCACGGCGTGCTTGACTGGCCCCATGAACACATTGCGCCGAGCCGTCATCGTCGTGGTGGACTCGTGTGGCGTAGGGGCAGCACCGGATGCAGCCGACTATGGCGACGAGGGCACCGACACCGTTGGTCATACCGCCAAGGCCGTTGGCGGCCTCGAGCTACCGAACTTGGAACGATTCGGCCTCGGCAATCTCCATGGCGCCATCGAAGGCGTGCCTGCCGTCGATTCCCCCGAGATGGCGTTCGGCAAGCTCCAGGAAGCCTCGGCCGGCAAGGACTCCACCACCGGCCACTGGGAGATCGCTGGCGTTTTGACGACCGAGCCGCACACCACTTTCCCCGACGGCTTCCCGACCGACTTGGTTGAGCGCCTCGAAGAGGAGACCGGCCACGGCTTCTTGGGCAACTACTCCGCTTCGGGGACGGTCATCATCGACGAACTAGGGCCAGAGCACGCCGAGACCGGCCACCCCATCCTGTACACGTCGGCCGACTCGGTTCTCCAGATCGCGACACACAAGGATGTCGTCCCCTTGGAGGAGCTATACCGGATGTGCACGATCGCTCGCGACATTGCCAACGACTATCACATCGGCCGCATCATCGCCAGGCCGTTCGAAGGCGAGCACGGCAGCTACCACCGAACCTACGAGCGGCATGACTATGCCATGCCACCCCCGGCGCCGACCCTTCTCGACCACGCCAAGGACGCGGGGCTCACCGTGGTGGGCGTCGGCAAGATCGAAGATCTGTTTGCCGGCAGAGGCCTGACCAGCGCCGTGCACACCGAGGGAGATCTCGATGGCATGGAGGCAACCCGACGGGCGATCGGAGAGCTCGATCGGGGCATCGTCATGACGAACCTTGTCGACCTCGACATGAGGTACGGGCACCGCGAGAACCCTGAGGGCTACGCCACCGGCCTCGCCCTCATCGACGAGCATCTCCCCCACCTTGTCGACGTGCTGGGCCCAGACGACATGATGATCATCACCGCCGACCACGGCACCGACCCAACGGACGGCGACACTAACCACAGCCGCGAATTCGTCCCACTGCTCGTTCACGCTGCCGGCGCTGCCGGCGTTGACCTCGGGATCCGCCAGCAGTACTGCGATGTTGCAGCGACGGTGGCCGAGGGCCTCGGCCTCGATGCTGACTTCTCTGGCACCAGCTTCTGGTCCGACGTCACGTGAGCACTCCCAGCCAGCATCGGAGGCGCCGGTCCCAAGGCGTAGTGTCTTCCTTACTCCGATCAGCAAGTGAGGATCGACATGCCCCTTAGCTTCAGGCGGCTCATCGAGCATAAGCGCGATGGCGGGGTGCTGCGCGGCGAAGAGATCCGGTGGATCATCGACGAGTACACCAAGGACCGTCTCCCCGACTACCAGATGGCCGCGATGCTCATGGCCGTGTTCAAGGAAGGCCTTGACGGCCCCGAGCTGGACGCGTGGACCGATGCCATGCTTCACTCCGGTGAGGTGATGGACCTCTCGCACATCGACGCCCCCAAGGTTGACAAGCACTCGACGGGCGGCGTTGGCGACAAGGTCTCCATCCCCCTGGCGCCGATAGTGGCGTCTTGTGGGGTCGTGGTGCCGATGATGAGTGGCCGGGGTCTCGGCCACACCGGAGGCACGGTCGACAAGCTCGAGTCGATCCCGGGGTTCCGAACCCAGCTGGCCCCCGATGAGTTTGCCAAGATCGTCGAAGAGGTCGGCGCGGTCCTGGCAGGTCAATCGGAAACGATGGCGCCAGCCGACAAGGCCATCTACGCACTCCGCGACGCAACCGGTTCTGTTCCTTCGATACCCCTGATCGCCTCATCGATCATGTCAAAGAAGCTGGCTGTGGGTCTCGGCGCCCTCGTCCTCGATGTCAAGGTGGGCAGGGGTGCCTTCATGAAGGATGTTGACCGCGCCCGACTCCTGGCCGAGACCATGGTTGGCATCGGAAAGGCGAGGGGGACGCCGGTCGTTGCGATCTTGACCGACATGAACCAGCCACTGGGCCGGATGGTCGGCAATGCCAACGAGATCATTGAATCGGTTGACGTGCTTCGTGGCAGCGGTCCTCAAGACCTGACCGAGATCATCTATCGGCTCGGGGAGGAAATGCTGCTGCTGGCAGCTAACGAATCCACGCGGGCCGACGCCCGGTTGCGCATGGAGCGGGCCGTTTCTTCCGGCGCCGCCATGGAGAAGTTTGAACAGATCGTGGTCGCCCAAGGTGGAGACCCGGCAGTGCTTCACGACACATCGCTGCTGGCACATGCCAACAACGAGCACGTCATCCACGCCACCCATTCGGGTTACATCACCCGCGTTGACGCATTCGGCATCGGAACTGCTGCCCTGCAGCTCGGCGCTGGCCGGGAGCGCAAGGAGGATGACATCGATCACGGCGTCGGCATCGCTGTTGAGGTCAAGACGGGCGACGAGGTCACCGCAGGACAAGCACTCGCCCGGCTCGCCTGGAATGACGAAAGCAGGCTTGCCGCTGCCCTTCCCCTGACTGAGGGTGCCTTCGAGGTTTCCGAGAATCGGGGAACACCGCTCGTCTACGGCGAGGTCCGATGATGCACCCAACGCACGCTGCCGGTCATCCGGCCACTCAGGAGGTCAGGTGAACTACGACGACATCAAGACAGCGGCGGACACGGTCGAGAAGCTGATGGGAGACAAAGATCACCGCGTCGCCGTCGTCCTTGGGTCCGGCCTCAGCAACTATGCCGCTAGGGACGATGCCGTCAGCGTGGCCTACGAGGACATTCCCGGCTTCCCGACGCCCCATGTTGCCGGCCACTCCGGCACCCTCGTCAGCGTCGACATTGGCGGCGAGCAGGTGCTACTGCTGGCCGGCAGGGTCCACTTCTACGAGGGCTGGTCTATGGATGAGGTCGTCTTCGGCGTTCGCACTGCCATCGCCGCCGGCGCCGAGACCATCGTTCTCACCAACGCTGCTGGATCGATCAACCCAGAGATACGGCCCGGTTCTTTGGTCAATATCTCGGACCACCTCAACCTGTCTGGACACAACCCCCTCGTCGGCCCCAACGACGATCGCCTCGGCCCGCGCTTTCCCGACCTCACGGATCTCTACGACGAGCGCCTCCGTCAGGTAACGCGAGTTGCCGGCGGTGACGTCGACTCGTCGATGGAGGAGGGCGTCTACGCCTGGTTCAGCGGTCCCAGCTACGAATCGCCGGCCGAGGTCGCGATGGCGCGAACCCTCGGAGCAGATCTGGTTGGCATGTCCACGGTTCCCGAGGCCATCGCCGCCCGCCACATGGGGGCAAAGATCGTTGGCATCAGCCTCGTGACCAACCTGGCGGCTGGCGTCAGCGACTCGGCCCTCTCCCACGATGACGTCCAGGAAGTCGCTCAGGAGGCAAGCCACCGCTTCGGGGCGCTGCTCGACACCTTGCTCCCGCGCCTTGGCGAGGAGCCCTAGCTCCGGCCCTAACATCCGGCGGCCGACCCAGGAGTTGCCCTGAAAATCGCAGTCTGTGCCAAACAGATCCCGGACCCGGCCACGCCGTACGAGCTGGACCCGGAAACCCACTTCGTCGTCCGACCCGAAGACCAGATCCTCGACGACACCGACCGCTACGGAGTTGAACTCGCCCTGCAGCTGGCAGAAGCCAGCGATGGGACCGTAACGATCTTCTCTATGTCGCCGGCAGGGTCACTACAGGGCGTCCGTCAAGCGCTCGCGATGGGAGCCGACGCCGCGGTCGTCATCGACGACGAAGCACTGCGCGGTGCCGAGGCGTTGACGACGGCGAGAGTCCTGGCGGCCGCCATCGCCCGGGATCAGTTCGATCTTGTGATCGCCGGGACTGAGTCGACCGACGGTTACAGCGGCATCGTTCCCCAGCAGATCGCCGAGCTGCTCGGGATGCCTGCGTTGACCTACGCCAGAAACGTGACGGTGGCCGACGGCGCCGCGACCATCGAGCAGCAGAGCTCGGGGGGCTACAACGAAGTCACGAGCCCCCTCCCCGCCTTGATCACGGTCACGGCCGGGGCGGTCGAGCCCCGCTATCCCACTTTCAAGGGGATCATGGCGGCCAAGTCCAAACCGGTCGATCAGCCCACAGCAGCAGACCTCGGCGTCACCGATCTCTCGCGGAGTCAAACCATCACCGGGGTCCAGGCGATCGCGGGTCGCCAGGCCGGCAACATCGTCACCGACGACGGCGAGGGTCACCTCCACATCGTCGCGGTCCTCGAAGAAGCGAAGGTGATCTGATGATCTGGGTATTCAGCGAGGACAGTCAGGGAGCGCCATCAACGATGTCGCTCGAACTGTTGGCGGCTGCCCGCGGCCTCGGCGACGACATCGGCGCCATCCACGTTGGCCCCGCATCGGCCGATTCCATGGCAACCCTTGGCGATCATGGGGCGGCAACGGTCTACCACCTCGACACGGGCGACCAGCTTCCCGCGGCAGCCGCCGCCGCAGCCATTGCCGAGCTGGCCGGCGAACACGAGCCAAAGGTCATTCTCTTCGGTCTGACGTTCACCGATCGAGACGTTGCCGGCCGACTCAGCGCTCGCATGGGCCTCCCGGTGTTGTCCAACGTTGTGTCCATCGACGGGACGAGCGCCAACAACGAGATCCTTGGGGGGACGCTGATGGTCACCACACAGGTCGAATCCTCGGGGCCCACCCTCATGGTCGTTAGGCCAAAGGCGTTCACGGCCGAGCCTGTTGGCGGACCTGCCCCGACGGTCGTCGAAGTGGCGGTGCCCGACGTCGGGCACTCGGGAGCCGCCACCATCACAGCTCGTCATGCCGAAGACTCGTCAGGGCCATCCCTGGAGGAGGCCAACGTCATCATCACCGGTGGTCGCGGCCTGGGGGCGGCCGAGGCCTTCGGAATGATGGAGGAGCTGGCCGGACTACTCGGAGCGGCAGTTGGCGCAACGCGAGCCGTCGTTGACTCGGGCTGGGTGCCTTACTCGCTGCAGGTAGGACAGACGGGAAAGACGGTTAAGCCTTCGGTCTACGTGGCGTGCGGTGTCTCCGGCGCCATGCAGCACCTCGTTGGCATGAAGGACTCAGGCACGATCATCGCCATCAACAAGGATCCCGAAGCGCCCATCTTCGGAATCGCCGACCTCGGCATCGTCGGTGATGTCCACTCGGTCGTCCCCAAGCTGATCGAGGTCCTCACCAGCAGGTAGGTCTGGAAGCGTAAACAGCTGTCTGATCAGGCTGGGTGTG
>JAZFSG010000134.1:0-3307 GCA_036446035.1 Acidimicrobiia bacterium
GAACATGTAGAGCTACTGAGCGGGATCGGGCTCTTTTCTGGGCTGGACGAGTCGGTCCTCGACAAGATCGCTCGGCTGGCGCGGGAAGTAGATCACGACGAGGGCCACTCCGTCGTACGCGAAGGCGCCGGCGCTCACGCCATGCATCTGATCGTCGACGGAGATGCCGTGGTGACCATCGGTGATCGCGAGGTCGCTCGTCTCGGGCCGGGCGACTCCTTTGGAGAAGTCGCGCTGTTCGATCGGGGCAGCCGCTCGGCAACGGTGACGGCCGCCGGGCCCCTGAAGGTTCTGGCCATCGACGGTTCCGGGTTTCTCCAACTTGTGAAATCGGACGGAGAGTTGGCGGCCCGGCTGCTCTCCCATATGGCCGGGTTCCTACGAGGACTCGACGGTGAACTCGCCGAATGCCGACTCGGCAGGACCGCCACTCCCGGCTGATCAACAGAGCCAAGTCTGTGGCGCCATGAGGCGCCCCCTCCGAGACGTCAGCTATTGCGAGTTTCGGTGCCGAGCGTGACTGCCGCTTCGAAGTCGAGTTCGGCCCCCATCTGCGTTTCGGCCGCAGCAGCTTCATCGCCGAGTTGCTCCCGGGTCGCAGCCATAAGCCGGTCGAAGTCCGGCTGATCGACCCTGGCACGTCTCGATCCGGTACGTTCCCTGATCCCGGCGCCGGCGCCGAGCAACCGCGCAGCCTTCTCGAATGAGCTGCGCTCCGCTGCCACCGCCGCGAGGCGCTCCAGGCTCCAGGCAACGCCCCCCTGATCGTTCATCTCACGAAATGTGCACAGACTCTCAATGAGGCCCTCTTCGGCTGTGGCCCAATCACCCCTGCCGAGCTCGACCATCGCCAGGTGACCCCTTGTCTCGGCGGCCCCGGCTACGTCGCCGATCGCTTGGAGTTCGCTGAGAGCTTCACGGAGATGATCGGAGGCTTCGTCGAGTTGACCGTTTGCCAGTGACACCTTGCCCAGGCCCTTCAGGGCATGGGCGATTACGACCTTGAACCGAACGTCGGAAGGACCGCGCAGACTCTGCTCGTACAAGTCACGGGAGCTCGAGAGTTCGCCGATTGTGTGCATCGCTTCGGCCAGAAGGGCTTGGGACCGACGAATGTTCCAAACATCGCCTACTTCTCGGAAGGTCTCGAGAGATCGGCTGTGCAACCTGATGGCCTCTTCGAGATCCCCACGTTCCTGATACGAGAGACCCAGATAGCGGATCACCCAAGCTTCGCCGTAGGGCTCTCTGAGTTGTGAGTAGATGCCCTGAGCCTCGATCAGGAGCGCCAGTCCACGATCGAGATCCATATCACGGCGGCTCAGTTCCGCACCTAGGAAACTCGCGCAGTAGCCCTGAGCGTGGAGATCGTCGACTCGGCGGGCCATGGCAAGGCCCTCCTCCAAATCCGCGATGCCGCGCTCGGCTTCTCCGAGATCGCTCGCAAAGAAGCCGGCGGAGGCGAGCATCCGTGCGCGCAGAGCCGAGTCCTCGGTCGAGGTGTGATCGAGAGCGACCCGGGTCCAGTGGAGTCCATCGGACCAGTCACCGCGAGTCAGCCAGAAGAGCAAGGTTCCGTTCGCAATCCGAAGCGCCGCGTCGTCTCCCTGGGCGGCCGTGAAGGTGATCGCAGAGCGAATGTTCCCAATGTCGGCGTTGACCCGTGCAGCCCAAGTGTCCTGGTCGGGCCCCCGCAGGCCGGCAGAAGCCGCCTTCACCAGATCCTCGAAGTACTCGGCATGAGCAATTCGACGCTCCTCGAGCTGGCCTCGCGACTCGAGCTCGGCCAGCAGGTATTGGCGAACGGACTCGAGGACGGTGAGCCGGAGCTCGCCACCGACCTGACGGCTCGTAATCAACGATCGATCGACGAGAGCCGACAGACCGCCGATGACGCCGGACCGAGGAATCTCGCCGCCCGAAGCGACAGCCTCCGCGGCCACTGCGTCGAAGCTGCCGACGAACACGCCGATTCGCGCTGCAAACTCCTGCTGGTGATCGTCGAGGAGTTCGAACGTGGAGTCGAGAGCAGCCCGCAACGTCTGTTGATGCGACGGGGCCGTACGCGGCCCGCCGGTCAGCAGATCGAAGCGTTGATCGAGACGGTCGAGTATCTCTTTCGGAGTAAGGATCCGAACCATCGCGGCGGCGAGTTCTATGGCGAGCGGCATGCCATCCAGGCGTCGACAGATCGCGGCTATGACCGCTGCGTTGTCGTCATCGATCCCAAAGGCTGGATCAACTTCCTTGGCCCGAGTATCGAACAAGACAACCGAATCGAAATCCAGCACGCCGGACAGCGAGGTTGTCGATTCCTCCGGTGTCCCCAGGGGAGGACACGGGTAGCGTGCCTCGCCCGGGATCCCGAGAACCTGTCGGCTCGTAACGAGAACTCTGACATTCCGAGCAGCAGCGCCAAGCACACCCACCAGGTTGCCCACTCCGTCGATGACGTGCTCACAGTTGTCGAGGACTATCAGGCAGCTGCCATCACCGAGATATTCGATCAGCACGTCGACTGCAGAACGACTGGCCGACTCCTGGAGACCGATGGCATGAGCCACCGCCTGCGCCACTAGATCATCGGTCTTGACCGGGGCCATTCCCACGAGCCAGATGCCGTCGCGGTAGGCCTCGCGCGACTCGGCGGCGACCTCGAGCGCAAGCCGGCTCTTGCCTGCACCCGCCATACCGGTAATCGTGACCAATCGCGACTCGCCAAGCAGCTTCTCGACCGCTTGTCGTTCACGACCACGCCCCACAAAGCTCGACGGCGCCACCGGGAGGTTGGAGGGGCCCAGATCGAGCTTCCGTAGTGGGGGGAAGGTCGAGTTCAAGCCTTGGATGACGAGTTGAAACAGGTGCTCGGGCTCATCCAGGTCCCTCAAGTGGAATTCGCCCAAATCGAGCATCGTCACTCCGACGGGAAGACCGGCCTCACCCAGCACACGGGTCGAAGCAGAAACGAGTATCTGGCCACCGTGACCCGTCTCACTGATGCGGGCGGCACGGTGGACGTCCAATCCGACATAGTCGTCACCCCCCAGGATCGCGACTCCAGTGAGAACACCGATCCGAACACTCACCTTGTTGCCGTCAATCCAGTCTTCGGCGGCCATGCTGCGCTGGATTTCGGCGGCGGCCGCCAGCCCTTCGCTTGCCGTGTGGAAGACGCAGAAGAATGAGTCGCCTTCCGTGTGGACCTCAACTCCGTCGTGGCTGCTGACGGCGTCGCGGACCAAGACTTGATGCCGCTCCAACGTCGGTCCGAATCGTAAACCCAACTCATGAAGGAGACGCGTCGACC
>JAZFSG010000135.1:0-3767 GCA_036446035.1 Acidimicrobiia bacterium
ACGCCATGGTGGCCGCCGGAGACAAGGTCGGCCTGGTCAACGTCCGCCTCTACCGACCCTTCGACGTCGACGCTTTCGTTGCCGCTGTGCCCGAGACCACCACCGCCATCGCCGTGCTCGATCGCACTAAAGAGCCCGGTGCGGTCGGGGAGCCGCTGTACACCGATGTGGTGGCGGCTCTATCCGAAGCCGGCCCTGCCCGCGACCTCTCCCCCCTGGTCGTGGGCGGCCGCTTCGGCCTTTCCAGTAAGGAGTTCACCCCGGCCGACGCCATGGCGGTCTTCGCCAACCTCGACGCCGCCGAGCCCCGCAACCACTTCACGGTGGGCATCACCGACGACGTTTCGGGCACCAGCCTCGAGGTCAAAGAGGCCTGGGCCGAGCCGGACGACGTCACCAGGGCGGTGTTCGTCGGACTCGGTTCCGACGGCACGGTGGGCGCCAACAAGAACTCGGTGAAGATCATCGGCGAGAACACCGACGGCTACGCCCAGGGCTACTTCGTCTACGACTCCAAGAAGGCCGGTTCCACCACCGTCTCCCACCTGCGCTTTGGGCCCCGCCCCATCACTTCCACCTACCTGGTGACCCAGGCCAACTTCGTGGCCTGTCACCAGTTCGGCCTGCTGTCGGTCATCGACGTCCTGGACCTCGCCGCCCCCGGCGCCACCTTCCTGCTCAACAGCCCATATGGCGCAGACACCTGGGACCACCTGCCGGCAAAGACCCAACACGCCATCGTCACCAAGGGGCTCAAGTTCTGGGTGGTCGACGCCCACGGCATCGCCGCCGAAGCCGGCCTGGCGGGACGGGTCAACACCGTGCTCCAGACCTGCTTCTTCTCCCTCACCGATGTCCTGGAGACCGACGCCGCTATCAGCTTCATCAAGGACGCCATCGCCAAGACCTACGCCAAGCGGGGCGAGGTGGTGCTGGAGCGCAACTACGCCGCAGTGGACGGGGCCGTCGCCGGCCTCATCGAGATCGCGGTGCCCGAGGTCGCCCCCGAGCTGCCGACGCCGCAGCCGCCCCCAGACGACGCCGCCGAGCGAGTGGTGGCCGCCATCATCGCCGGCCGCGGCGACCTGCTGCCGGTCTCCGCCATGCCGGTAGACGGCACCTTCACCACCGGCACCGCCGCCCTGGAGAAGCGCTCCATCGCCGACGAGATCCCCGTGTGGGACCCCGACATCTGCATCGACTGCGCCCGCTGTGCGCTGGTGTGCCCCCACGCCGCCATCCGCATGAAGGTCTTCGACGCCGACACCATCGCCGACGCTCCCGAGGGCTTCAAGTCCAAGCCGTGGGAGAAGGGCAAGGACTTCGAGGGCAAGCACATGACCATCCAGGTGGCCCCCGACGACTGCACCGGCTGCAAGGTGTGCGTCAGCATCTGCCCCGCCAAGTCCAAGGAGAACGTCAGCCACAAGTCCATCAACATGGAGCCCAAGGGCGACCACCTCGACCAGGAACGCCAGTGGTTCGACTACTTCCTCGAGATCCCCGAGCTCGACCGCACCGAGGCCCGCCCCGACACCCTCATCGGCAGCCAGGCCCTGCAGCCGCTGTTCGAGTTCTCGGGGGCGTGTGCGGGTTGCGGCGAGACCCCCTACCTCAAGCTCCTCACCCAGATGTTTGGCGACCGGGTGGTCGTCGCCAATGCCACAGGATGCTCTTCCATATACGGCGCCAACTTGCCCACGACCCCGTGGGCCAAGAACGGAGACGGCCTCGGGCCTGCCTGGTCCAACAGCCTCTTCGAGGACAACGCCGAGTTCGGGCTGGGGATGCGCCTCGCCCTCGACAACATGCGGTCCAATGCGTTCGAGTCGCTTGGCCGCCTCAGTCCCGAACTCGGCGCTGCATTCACCACCGAGCTGATGGAATCTCCCCAGAAGACCGAAGAGGACATCGCCAAGCAGCGGGAGCGGGTCGCCCAGCTGCGCACCCAGCTGGCCGACATCGATAGGCCCGAGGCCCGGCGCCTCGAGGGCCTGGCCGACACCCTCGTCGCCACCGGTGTATGGATCGTCGGCGGCGACGGCTGGGCCTACGACATCGGCTTCGGCGGCCTCGACCACACCCTGGCCTCGGGGCGCGACGTCAACGTCTTGGTCCTCGACACCGAGGTCTACTCCAACACCGGGGGACAGGCCTCCAAGGCAACGCCCCGGGCCGCCGTCGCCAAGTTCGCCGCCGGTGGCAAGACCACCGCCAAGAAGGATCTGGGCATGATCGCCATGGCCTACGGCAACGTCTACGTCGCCCACATCGCTCTCGGGGCCAACATGCGCCAGACCGTCAAGGCCTTCGCCGAGGCCGAGGCCCATCCCGGCCCCTCCCTCATCATCGCCTACAGCCCGTGCATCGCCCACGGCATCGACATGGAGACGGCGATGACCCATCAAAAGGAGGCCACCGACTCGGGCTACTGGTCGCTGTATCGCTTCAGCCCCGAAGACGCCGTCGACGGCGGCACGCCCTTCAAATTGGACAGCCGCAAGCCGACTATCTCATTCAAGGACTTTGCCCTGAAGGAGGCCCGCTTCGCCATGCTCACCCGCTCCAACCCCGAGCACGCCGAGGAGCTGTTGGCGCAGGCCCAGACCGACATCGACGACCGCTGGCATCTCTACGAGCAGACCGAGGGCATCGAGTGGACGGCACTGCCCGACGTGCCGTTCGCTGAAGAGGAGAACGGAGAGGAAGAGGCATGACCTTCGACATCACCACCGACTACATGGGCCTGAAGCTGCGCAACCCCATCGTGCCTTCGGCCTCGCCCCTCACCGGCGACCTCGACACCCTGCTGCGCCTCCAGGAGGCGGGGGCGGGAGCCGTCGTCATGCCCAGCCTGTTCGAGGAGCAGATCGAACACGAGGCCCTGGCCATCCACTCCTCCCTCGAGTTCGGGGCCGAGGGCTTCGCCGAGGCCGCCGGGGGCTACTTCCCCGAGATGGAGGACTACAACACCGGGCCCCGCTACTACCTAGGCCTCATCGAGCAGGCCAAGGCCGCCCTGGAGATCCCGGTCATCCCCTCTCTCAACGGCACCTCCAAGGGGGGATGGACCCTCTACGCCCGGCTGTTTGAGGATGCGGGGGCAGACGCCCTCGAGCTCAACATCTACTTCATCGCCGCCGACTCCGACCAGGGCCCCCACGACGTCGAGGAGCAGTACATCGAGCTGGTGGATGCGGTACGCCGCTCCATCTCTATTCCCCTGGCCGTCAAGATCGGCCCCTTCTTCTCCTCGATTGGGAACTTCGCCCGCCGCGTCTCCGACGCCGGCGCCGACGGCCTGGTCCTCTTCAATCGCTTCTACCAGCCAGACATCGATCTCGACACCCTCGAGGTGACGCCCAACCTGGTGCTGTCATCGGAGGAGGAGATGCGCCTGGTGCTGCGGTGGATGGCCATCCTCAAGGGCAGGGTCGACTGCTCCCTGGCCGCCACCACTGGAGTCCACACCGCCGAACACGCCATCAAGCTCATCCTGGCCGGAGCAGACATCACCATGATGGCGGCCGCCCTTTTGAAGCATGGACCCGAGCACGTCGGCACGGTATTGGAGGGTGTGCGGTCCTGGTTCGAGGACCGGGAGTACAAGTCAGTGGAACAGGCCAAGGGTTCCTTGAGCCAGCAGCATTCGCCCGATCCTGCCGCCTTCGAGCGAGCCAACTACATGAAGACGCTGGTTACGTGGTCGGGTGGTGGGGGGTAGGGGTCGAGGAGGATGTGGTAACGGTTTAGGAAACCGGTGCTCT
>JAZFSG010000136.1:0-3647 GCA_036446035.1 Acidimicrobiia bacterium
TATGTCGAGCTCGTCTGTGGCGTTGACCAAGATGTCACCGCTGCCGGAGATCCTCACCGACCCTGTCTTGGTAGCCAGGGCGGAGGCGTCGATGTCCCCGGACCCGCTTATGACGATCGACAGTGACTCCGCGGCCCCGACTAGTTCGATATCGGCCGAGCCAGAGATGTTGATTTCGAATTCGGAGGCGTCGGCACCGGTGACCTTGATGTCGGCCGATCCGAAGATCGAAAGCTCGGCCAGGTCCTGTGCAGTGATGGCGTATTCAACTTCCCGAGATGGCGAGATGGAGTTGCCACGCTCGACGCTGAGATCCAGGGTGCTACCGGAGACCTCGGTCGTCAGGAGATCCATCAGATTGTCGTCGGCAGTCAGGCTTAACGACTCGGTTCCCGTGACGTCGATAGTGATGGCGCCTGAACCGAATATCCGCACGGCGTCGAACCCAGAAACCTCCCTCGACTCGGTGACGATGGTGCCCGATCCGTCAATCCGCGTCCCGTCGCCGATGGTGACATCGCCGCAACCAGCACCGAGCACCAACAATCCAGCGACTGCTAACGAAGCCTTGGTGTGCATAGAGAAGCCCCCTCTATTCGACACGTCTCCTCTTGGATATTCAGTGTTCCGCCATTGACCGGCTCTGGGTAGGGCTGTTGGACCCCTCTTGGGGCCTCCCCTCCGCCCCTACGGGAGAGGTCCCCGTAGGGGCGGAGGGGGAAACGGAACCAGCAACGTCGCTCGACTACCGGCCCTCCTCCCCGGCTTCGCCGGTACTCCCCCCAAGACGCTCGCTGGGGGGAGAGACAATGGGTCAGTCGTGACCTCGGGTCGCCCGCAGTTCGGCCCCCTCCGACCTCGCTGCGCTCGGCCACCTCCCCCTGGAGGGGGGGGTTCACGGGGCCGCTGCCAGCGACTCGGCGCAGACGCGAAGAGACGGCGGCCGGAGCCGCCGTCTCTTTCAATCAGTGGTTCGGTTGTTAGGAAGCCGAAGCCGAGCCGTGGCCGAGGAGGGGGCAGGAGAAGTACTTGTCCCCGCTGTCCATCTCTTCATCGCCATTCACGTCAATCCACCAGCGGCCGCCGAGGTAGCCGGGGTCGCCGGGGCCATAGTCGGTCTGCAGGGTTCCATCCATCTGAGGAAACAGCTGCTGGAAGGGACCATGGGCTGGCAGGTCTGGACCGACGATCGACGCGAAGGTCAGGCCGTAGTTCACCGAGTCCTCGCCCACCACCGTAACTTCCACCCGCTTCCGACTGCCATCCTCATTGCGAGGCGGGCCTCCTGCCAGCGCCGGGGCTGCCAGCGCCACAGACAAACCGAACGCCACAAGCACAGTCATCACTCGTCTCATGTTCTCTCCTTGTTCGAGACAGGAGACAAGCTTGCGACCCCCTCCTTACGACAGAGCTACAGCAAGATGAACAACCGGTGAACAAACGGCTCTAGGCCTAGTCGGCGGCCGCGGCGTGGCTTACGGTCTGGCCAGGAACCGACAGGGCCCCGCCGTAGTTAGAAACCCAGAGGGGAAGGGCAGTGACACTCATCGATGAACGACTTAGCGGACGGGTGGTCGTCGTCGACGACGAGCCGATGGTCCGCGAGGTCGTCACCCGATATCTGCAGCTAGACGGCCATGAGATCATCGCTGCCGCCGACGGCACCACTGCCCTGGAGGAGGTACGCCGCCAGGCGCCCGACCTCGTTGTGCTCGACCTGATGCTCCCCGGCCTCCATGGGCTCGAGGTTCTTGCGGCCCTGCGCGAGAACAGCGAGATCCCAGTCATCCTGCTCACCGCCAGCGGCGATGAGGCCGATCGCGTAGCCGGCCTCGAACTCGGCGCTGACGACTACGTGGTAAAGCCCTTCTCGCCCCGGGAGCTGGCCGCCCGAGTGCGCTCGGTGCTGCGCCGCACCGCACCACGGCCGCCGGCGCCAACCATGTCGTTCGATGATCTGATCATCGACACCACGTCGCGTTGCGTGACCGTTGCCGATGAAGCGATCGAGCTGGCACGCCGCGAGTTCGACCTGCTGGCCTTCCTCGCCGACTCCCCCGGCCAGGTCTTCTCTCGCGGTCAACTGCTCGATCACGTGTGGGGATCTTCCGCCGAGTGGCAGGATCCGTCGACGGTGACCGTCCACGTCCGACGACTCCGCGCCAAGCTGGAGCCCGATCCGCAACAGCCACGGTGGATCTCCACGGTGCGCGGCGTTGGGTATCGGTTCTCGCCATGAGGTTGCTCGCAGTGGCCCTTGGTCTGGCGGCGGGCGCCGTCGTAGCCATGGAGGTGGCGATGCGTCCGACGACCGGTGAGCGCCTCGGCTTCGTCTCCCTCTTCGGGTCGGTCGCCCTGCTGGGAGCATTGGCCGGTTGGGCACTGCGGCGACGCGCCAAGCAGCTCCCGTCGATGCGAGCGCTGGTATTGGTAGTGCCGCTGGTGGCTCTCGGCGCCGTCGCGCTGACAGTCAGCTTGTCGGCGGCGCTGATGTTCACCTCTGGCCACGACCTTGGGGTCGTTCTGGTTGCCCTCACCCTCGGTGTCGGGCTGGGTGCGGCGCTGTCCGTCAGCGTCACCCGACCCCTGGCCTCCGACCTGAAGGCCATGGCGGACACCGCCCGTCGCCTCGGCGCCGGAGACCTTAGGGCCAGGACAGGCGTCGAGCGCGCCGATGAGATCGGTGACGCCGCCAACGCACTCGACACCATGGCGAGCCGCCTCGGCGACGCGGAAAGGCAGCGTGCGGCCGATTACGAAGCCCGCCAGCATCTGCTGGCCGCCATCAGCCACGACCTACGGACTCCTTTGAGCGCCCTGCAAGCTGCGATAGAAGCTCTCGAGGACGGCGTCGCCGCAGACCCCCAGCGCTACCTGAGGTCGATGGGGCGAGACGTTGCTGCCCTCCGCAACCTCGTCGATGACCTCTTCCTACTGACCCGCATCGAGAGCGGCGACTACACCGCAGAGCGCCTGCAGATCGACCTTGCCGAGCTAGCGGACGAGGCCGTCGAGGCCCTCTCCCCCGTCGCCAACACCCGCGGCGTGGCGCTGTCGGTCACGGCCTGCGACGGCGCCACAGTCCTGGGAGCCCCGAGCGACCTCGGCAGGGCCATTCGCAACCTCTTGGACAACGCCATCCGCCACGCCCCATCGGCGACGACGGTTCGGGTTGAGGTTTCCAATGGCGGTCCTCAGGCGACCCTGCGAGTCATCGACGAGGGCACCGGCTTCAGCCCCGAGTTCGTCGCCACCGCCTTCGAGCGCTTCGCCAAGGGTGACGCCGCCAGGGGCCGCGACTCCGGCGGAGCCGGCCTCGGCCTCGCCATCGCTCGCGGCGTGGTCGAAGCCCACGGCGGTCGCATCTGGATCGAACCCGGCCAAGGCGGCGAGGTCGCCCTGCGGTTGCCGGTAAGCGTCTGATCCTGCTCAGCTGGCGGGTTTCCGTAGGTACGCGCCCGTTAGGAAGCCCCCCTCCCCGGCTTCGCCGGTACTCCCCCCTATGGGGGGAGTAACCGAAAGGTCGTCCAGCTTCAGGAGGAGACGGGGTTCCACCGTCGTTTCCTCCCCCCTAGGGGGAGGTACTGGAACGCCCGTAGGGCGTGGAGGCGGAGGGGGCTTCCGAAGCTGCGGTCTCGCGAAGAAGC
>JAZFSG010000137.1:0-7150 GCA_036446035.1 Acidimicrobiia bacterium
TGAGTTTCTTCGGCGAGGAGACGACTCTTCCCGCCGGTCCGGTAGCGCTTGCCGATCGCACCGGAGCCCATCTGCTTGTCGTGGGGTGCTACTTCAAGAAAGGGCGGGGACATCGGCTCGTCGTTCAGCCACGACTCGAGATCCCGGACGGTGCGACGCCGGAAGAGCGCGTAGCCAAAGGCACTCAGGAATTGGCCTATCGGCTCGAGCAACTGATCAGCGAGCAGCCAGAGCAGTGGCACATGATGGTTCCCAACTGGCCGTCGGACAGAGCATGAAGATCGCCGTCGTCAGTCCCTACGGCCTCGATCATCCGGGGGGAGTGCAAGACCAGGTAATCCGGCTCCGCGACTGGTTGAACGCCTCGGATGATGAGGCGTGGATCATCGCTCCCGGATCGGGCGACGGTTGGCGTAGCGCAGGAAGGGTCGTCGAACTCCCCGTCAACCGCTCCATGGCGCCGATTGCCCTATCGCCGAAGGCGGTCCGGCAAGCACTGGACGCCGTTGCCGGGGCCGACGTTGTGCATATCCATGAACCCCTGATGCCGGCCATCTCGCTTGGGTTGGCGCTGCGCTGCCGACAGCCCCTCGTCGGCACGTTCCACGCCGACCCATCGAAATTGGTGCGCCGCACGTACCGGTTCGGAAGGGGACCGATCCGACGCGTCGTTAGCCGCTTCCAGGTGGTCACCGCGGTCAGCGAGGTAGCGCGGAGTGCCGTCGCCCCGTTTGCCGAAGCCAGAGTGATCCCGAATGGCATCGACGTTGCTTCCTTCGAAATCGACGAGCCGCGACGCCAACGCCGGGTCGTCTTCGTTGGGCGAGACGAGCCGCGTAAGGGGCTGTCGACCCTGTTGGAGGCGTGGCCAAACGTGATGGCCGCCTATTCGGATGCGGAGCTCCTGGTCGTCAGCAACACCAGGCGAACCCCGCCAGATGGTGTTCGGCTCCTGGGGCGGGTCGAGGAGTCGGAGAAGCGGCGTCTGCTGGCGTCGGCGACCGTGTTGTGCGCCCCCAACACTGGAGGCGAGAGCTTCGGGCTGGTGGTTGCGGAGGGGATGGCGGCAGGCTGCGCGGTGGTCGCCAGCGGTCTCCCCGCTTTCGCCGCCGTGCTCGGAGAAGCCGGTGTCTATGCCAAACCCGAAGATCCAGTCGGCCTCGCCGAACAGATCGTGAGTCTGCTCGGAGAACCAGACAGGGCCGCCGCTCTCGGCGCCGCAGCCCGTGTCAGGGTCGGCGCCTTCGACCAGAGCACGGTCGGTGCCGCCTACGTGGAGGCCTATGGCGACGCTATCTCGGCCTTCGCTCGGACGTCTCAGCGGTAGAATCAGCTGACAAGAAGGAGAACTGTGGAACAAGGAACTGACACCGTCAAGCGCGGACTGGCCGAGATGCTCAAGGGCGGGGTAATCATGGACGTTACGACCGCGGAGCAGGCCGTCATCGCCGAGGAGGCCGGGGCAGTCGCCGTAATGGCCCTGGAACGCGTTCCGGCCGACATTCGGGCCAGCGGCGGTGTTGCCCGCATGGCAGACCCCAAGAGGGTCAAGGAGATCATGGCTGCCGTGTCGGTCCCCGTCATGGCTAAGGCTCGGATCGGGCACTTCACCGAGGCTCAGGTTCTGCAGTCCCTCGGCGCGGACTACATCGACGAGTCCGAGGTCCTCACACCCGCCGACCCCGAGTACCACATCGACAAGTGGGCATTCACGGTCCCATTCGTGTGCGGGGCGCGCAACCTGGGAGAGGCGCTTCGTCGCATCGGTGAGGGTGCTGCCATGATCCGCACGAAGGGTGAACCGGGCACGGGAGACATCGTCGAGGCAGTTCGTCACATGCGCCAGATGAATCGCCAGCTGGCCCAGCTGTCAACGGCAACGCCAGACCAGCTCATGACGGCCGCCAAGGATCTACAGGCCCCATACGAGCTCGTCAAGGAAGTGGCGACAACCGGGAAGCTGCCGGTCGTCAACTTCGCGGCGGGAGGCATCGCCACACCAGCAGATGCCGCTCTGATGATGCAGCTCGGGTGCGACGGCATCTTCGTCGGCTCAGGGGTCTTCAAGTCGGACGACCCGGTTGAACGCGGCCGTGCCATCGTCGAGGCGACAACTCATTACAAGGATGCTTCCATCGTGGCCAAGGTCTCGGAGGGACTTGCCGAGCCCATGAGCGGGATCGCCGCGGCGGAGATGGACGACTCGGAGCGGATGCAACACAGGGGCTGGTAGGTGGCCGGCACCACCAGAGTCGGAGTGCTGGCGCTGCAAGGCGACTTCCGAGAACACGCTGCCATGGTCTCGGCGCTTGGTGCCGAACCCGTCGAGATACGGCTCCCCGCAGATCTCGAAGACATAGACGCCCTCATCATCCCGGGCGGCGAGTCGACCACGATCGGCAAGATGGCGAAGCGCTACGGGCTCGTCGAGCCGATGCGGGATCTCATCAACTCCGGTTTGCCGACACTAGGTACCTGCGCCGGCATGATCGTGCTGTCGTCGGCAACCACCGGTGCCGACCAGCATCTGCTGGGCGTTCTGGATGTGGTCGTGGAGCGCAACGCCTTCGGCCGACAGGTTGATTCGTTCGAGGAGCTCGTCAGCGTCGACGGTCTCGATGAGCCGATACGAGCCGTCTATATCAGGGCGCCATGGATCGAGAAGGTTGGAGCGGCAGTGGAGGTACTAGCCGAGACTCAGGGACATCCTGTTGTGATTCGCCAGAAGAACGTCCTGGCAACGTCGTTTCACCCCGAGCTGACAACCGACAGGCGCATTCATAGGATGTTGCTCGATCTCGTTGAGGAAGCCTGATGTCCGGTCATTCGAAATGGTCAACGATCAAGAGGAAGAAGGGTGCCAAGGACGCCGCCCGCGGCAAGTTGTTCGCCAAGCTCGCTCGCGCCATCGAAGTGGCGGCTCGAGAGGGCGGGGGAGATCCAAACGCCAACTACGCGCTCGCCGGGGCCATAGAGAAGGCCAAGCAGGCCTCGATGCCCAACGACAACATCGACCGAGCAGTCAACCGCGGCGCCGGCAACACGGACGGAGTGCAGTACGAGGAGATCTGGTACGAGGGCTACGCCGCAGGTGGCGTCGCCGTGTTCGTGCAGTGCCTCACCGACAATCGCAATCGGGTCTCTTCCGACGTTCGCACGGCGATGACTCGCAACGATGGCAGCCTCGGTGAACCGGGCTCGGTTGGCTATCTCTTCGAGCAGAAGGGCTACATCCTCGCCGACGGCTCTGAGGAAGCTGTCATGGAGGCAGCCCTCGACGGAGGAGCCGAGGACGTGCGCAGCTCCGGGGATCAATGGGAGGTCATCTGCGCCCCGCAAGACCTGCGAGCGGTCAAAGACAGCCTGATGGAAGCCGGTATCACATTCGAAACCGCCGAGGTGACTCAGCTGCCGTCGACGACCATCGCCGTTGAGGCCGCCCAGGCCATCAAGGTGCTCCGACTCGTCGATGCCCTCGAGGACCTCGATGACGTGCAGCAGGTATTCGCCAACTTCGATATCTCAGACGAGGTGATGGCAGAGGTCAGTTGAGTTGCGCGCAGCTGACGCTTTGGGCAATGAGAAGCCGCGAAGCGTCAGGGTCGCTGGATACACTCCCCAAACATATGTTCGTATTAGGTATCGACCCCGGACTCGCCGTTTGTGGCTATGGCATCGTCGATAACAGTGGTCCTAACCCTGTTGCCGTGGCGGCCGGCGTCATCCGCACCAGCCACCAGGCACCGATAACGGAGCGACTTGTGGAACTGCGAACAGACCTCACCTCCGTCATCGAGGAGTTCTCGCCGACCGTCGCCGCGGTCGAGCAGGTCTTCACCAACAACAATCTCAAGACTGCGGTCGCGGTTGGCCGAGCCTCCGGCGTCGCGTTGCTGACTGTGGCTGAAGCCGGACTCGCGGTACACGAGTACACCCCTTCGGCGATAAAGGCGGCGGTTACCGGTTTCGGCAACGCTCCCAAGGAGCAGGTCATGAGGGTCATCGAGATGCGGCTCGGAGTCACCCCTGCTGTGGCGGACGCCGCCGATGCTTTGGCGGCCGCCCTGTGTCACATTCAATCAGCTCGACTGGAGGGTGTTTCGTGATCGCGAGAATGCGCGGAACGTTGGCTGCTCGATCGGAGACGGTGGTCGTGCTCGATGTGAGCGGTGTTGGCTATGAGATCGCGGTGACGCCGCGAACGCTCGCCGACCTTCCTGGGGTGGGGGAGGAAGTCGTGCTCCACACCCACCTCTCTCATCGGGAGGACTCAATGGCTCTCTTCGGCTTCGGTACGGAGAACGAGCGCGATGTGTTCCGGATCCTGCTCGGCGCGTCCGGCATCGGCCCCAAGGTGGCGCTCGCCGTATGCGCCACCCTCACTCCGACGCAACTGCGGACTGCGGTGTTGGCGGAGGATGCTGCGACACTCGAGCTGGTGCCGGGCATCGGCAAGCGGGGAGCGCAGAAGATGATCATCGAGTTGCGACCCAAGCTCGATCTCCCGCTCGGCGACCTACCGAGCGGGGAGGCATCGGTTCTGACGGAGGTTCGACAAGCGCTCGACGCTCTCGGCTATGGAACGGCAGAGGTTCACGAGGCGCTGGGGGCCATCGCGACAGATGGAAGTACCGAGGACCTTGTTCGAGCGGCATTGCAGCACTTGGGATCCGAGCGATGAGGGAAGACGGACTCCTCACCGGCGCCGCCGACCCGCTGGACGAGGTGCTGGAAGCCCAGCCCGGCCTACGCCCGCAGCAGTTGGAGGATTTCGTCGGCCAGGTCGACCTCAAGGACCGGTTGTCGATCCTCATCGAGGCCGCTCTGCAGCGCAGGGAGCCTCTGGACCACACGCTGTTCTCTGGTCCTCCGGGGCTGGGCAAAACGACGCTGGCGTCGATCCTCGCTTCCGAGATGGGCGCTCAGTTCCGTGGAACCTCGGGTCCTGCCCTCGAGCGAGCAGGCGACCTGGCTGCGGTCATCACCAACCTCGACGCCGGTGACCTCCTGTTCGTCGACGAGATCCACCGCTTGCCGCGAGCGGTGGAAGAGGTGTTGTATCCAGCGATGGAGGACTTCCAGCTCGACATCGTGGTGGGCAAGGGCCCGGCCGCCCGTTCGATAAGGCTCGAGCTGCCACCATTCACTCTCGTCGGCGCCACCACCCGCGTCGGCAGGGTTTCGGCCCCGCTGCGTGACCGGTTCGGGTATGTGGCCCGCCTCGACTACTACGAGCCGGGGGACATCGGCGCCATCGTCGGTCGGTCTGCTGGGATCCTCGATGTTGACATCGATGACGATGGAGCGGATGTCATCGCACACCGCAGTAGGGGAACGCCGCGGATCGCCAACCGGCTGCTGCGGCGGGTTAGAGACTTCGCGATGGTCAGGGCGGATGGCAAGGTCACTGCCGACGTGGCTTTCGCCGCTCTGGAGACCTTCGAGGTCGACGATCTCGGCCTCGATCGGGTCGATAGGGCGATCCTCAGGGCGATCTGCGAGAAGTTCGGCGGTGGACCGGTGGGTCTGTCGACGTTGGCGATCGCCGTCGGCGAGGAGCCCGAGACCGTTGAAGACGCCTACGAGCCGTTCCTGATGCAGATGGGATTGCTCCAGCGCACCCCGCGCGGCCGGATCGCGTCGGCTCGCGCCTACGAGCACATCGGCCTGGTGCCACCTACTCAGTCAGATCAGCCAACGCTGCTCGACGACTGATAGCGGTGCGTACCGCCGACTTCGCATACGACCTTCCTGTCGAGTCCATCGCTCAAGAGCCGGTTGAGCCGCGCGATGCCTCTCGATTGCTGGACTGTCGCGAAATGACCGATCATCGCTTCTCGGACCTGCCATCGCTGCTGGCTGCCGGCGATCTCGTCGTCGTCAACCGCACCCGCGTGCGCCGCGCTCGGCTGCATGGCGTGCGTCAAGACACGGGTGGCGCGGTGGAGCTGTTGCTCTTGCGGAGTGATGGAGAGATCTGGTCGGCCCTGGCCAGGCCGAGCCGCCGACTCCGGCCCGGCATCGTTATCGAGGTGGGCCCGCTGCGGGCAACCGTTGCCGCCGACCCTGTCGACGGAGTCATCGACGTGGAGTTGTCGACCAGCGACGGCGCGCCTGTCGAGGAGGCGATCGAGGCGCTCGGCGAGGTGCCCCTTCCTCCGTACTTCTCGGGAGCACTGTCAACCCCCGACCGCTATCAGACGATCTTCGCACAGAAGACAGCTTCATCGGCGGCGCCGACGGCAGGACTCCACTTCACGGAGTCCGTAGTCGCCGACCTCGAGGACAGGGGCATCGAGCTCACAAAGATCGACCTCGAAGTGGGGCTCGACACCTTCAGGCCCATATCGACCGAGGATGTCGCCGACCATGAGATCCATACCGAGCGAGTCGAGGTAGGTGCCGAAGTGGCGACGGCGATAGCTGCAGCCCGCCGGCGGGGCGGCCGCGTCATCGCTGTCGGTACCACGGTCGTCAGAGCTCTCGAGTCGGCTGGAGACGGCTCGGGCAACGTCTCGGAGTTCGCAGGTGACACGGATCTCTTCATCACCCCCGGCTATCAATTCGGAGTTGTCGACGGCCTCGTTACCAACTTCCACGTGCCGTCATCGACCCTGGTCGTCCTGGTAGCGGCCTTCATGGGGGAGAAGTGGCGCCTGGCGTACGCGACGGCATTGGAGCGTGGTTATCGGATGCTGTCCTTCGGGGACGCCATGATGGTGTTCCTATGACGTTCGTTGAACTCGCCACCAGCGCCAAGGCCAGACGAGGCCGCCTCGAGACGCCCCACGGCACTGTCGAGACACCAGCCTTCATGGCCGTCGGCACCCGCGGGGCGGTCCGCATGTTGGACTCGCGCGATCTTGCAGAGGCTGGCTCCGAGATGGTGTTGGCTAACACCTACCACCTCATGCTCCGCCCTGGGGCGGAGGTCGTCGCCGATCTCGGCGGCCTCCACGGGTTCATGGGCTGGCCCGGTCCGATACTCACCGATTCGGGCGGGTACCAGGTGTTCTCTCTCGAGCCCGAGATCACCGAGGATGGCGCTCGGTTCCGCTCAACATACGACGGCACCGCGATCTCGATGACCCCTGAGGAGTCGATGCGTGTCCAGCAGCTCCTTGGGGCAGACATAGCGATGGTTTTCGAC
>JAZFSG010000138.1:0-15382 GCA_036446035.1 Acidimicrobiia bacterium
TTCCTCCCCCCTTGGGGTTGGTGGGGGCGAGACTGTCGCCCGGTGGGCGACGGCTCGACGACGGTGGGGGCTTCCCACCTGCGGAGTGCAGTCCGGCTTCGGCCCTTGAGTGAGCGCTCGGACATAACCTCGGGCTATGAACACCAAGTACGGCATCTCCAAGACCACCTCCCTGTCACCCGCCGACGACGAGGCTGCGATTCGCCAATCGCTTGGCGAGCACGGCTTCGGCATCCTTACCGAGATCGACGTCGCCGCCACCTTGAACGCCAAGCTGGGCATTGAGCGGGCTCCCTACAAGATCCTCGGAGCCTGCAACCCGACCTTGGCAGCCCAAGCCCTCGACGCCGAAGAATCGATCGGGCTACTGCTGCCATGCAATGTGGTTGTCTACGAATCGCAGGAGGAGACGGTGGTGGCCGCCCTGCAGCCGACGACGATGGTCGAGCTCACCGCCAACGAGGCCCTGTCCGACGTCTCTAACCAAGCGCGAGAGGCCCTCGAGAAGGCTCTCGCTGCCATCCCGAGCTAGCCGGTGGTTACAGCTCTTCGATGAGCTCCGTTCCCGGTCGGTATGTCGACCAGGCGAACCAGAAGGTGTCGAGGTGGGCTACCCGGTCGAGCTTGGCGCCAACAAAGGGCCCGGCGATGGCCTCACCGAGGATGTTCCAGGTGCTGCCGCTCTCGTTGTCTAGGAAGCCATCGGGGCTGGCCACGAACGACAACGCCTGCCCGTCGAGCATCGGGACGAAGACGCCGACTGAGCCCACATCGCGACCGGCATCGATCTCGCTTGCCTCGAGAGCCGTCGATTGCCCGGCCTTCCACAAGATCACAAGGTCGGTGCCTCCAAGCGAGACGCTGGTGGCGGAGGCATCTCCTTGCGAGAGCGCATCGAGGGACCACGCGGCGGCCTCTCCGTCGATCTCGACACCAACGACACGCTGCTTGGCACGAGCTCGGTCGTCGAGGGCTCCCCGGAAGAGGAACGGCTGGGTGCTGGCGTCGTCATAGCCCGCGTATGGATTGCGTCCGTAGTCGCGTCTGAATCCAGTGGTGTCGCGGTCGAGAACCTTGCCCTCGGGATGAGCTTCACGGAAGTCCTCCCATGCCAGAAGCGGAGACCCGATGGTCTCGAGCTGGTCGCCCGTCAGAACGCCGACCACGGCGCGTCCGTCGAAGTGGGTCCACAGGCTCTCCGTCTCCCGGTCATACATGACGAGAGCCGAGGCGAAGAGGCGCCCCGAAGTGCCGAACGTCGTCTCGACACCTCGCACCTCGCGAACATACGACACAGCCGAGTTGCACAGCGGGCAATAGGTGACCGATACCGGGACTCCCCCGACAGTGTCGTTGACGATCTCATGCCAGATGAGGACTTGGACCGGATAGGCCCTGGCGTCCCCGTTGATGTCTAGCTCAACAACGGGCTCACGGTCGGTGAGATAGGTGTTGGCCTCGGCGACTGTGACGAACGTTGGATCGTCGATCGGGGGTATGCCATCGGGAGGTGGACCACCCGAGATGATCTGATCAACGTCGACTAATGGCGTCGGGAGCTTGTTGGAGAACATGTCATCGAGAGCAGATGGTCCGAATGGGAGCACTGCCCCGTTGGCGGCGTCAGTTGGTCCGCCGACAGACGTATTGGCTGGCTCTACCGAATCCACTGGTGCCTCTCCGCTAACCGCGGCGGCGCAGGCGCTGGCCACGAGCGCCAACGCGACAACCAAGCCGCCCAGTCGAGTCATGCTGTTAGAACGCCGTTCCCAGGGGCCCTGTTCCCAATGTCGGCACGACGACATTGGAATCACCTGCTCAACTGGGCGTTGTGGTGACGTGGACATCCTGCTGCCTCGAACGGACGGTGGCGTTCTGGCCCAGTTGATCGCACTCGTCGCGATGAGCGGACTCGCCATCTTTGCGCTCCGCCGACGACCGCCAGAGCGCCTGGTGGCTATCGGCCTGTCGCTAGTTGCCTTCGGACTCATCGGCGTGAGGGCGCTGCACTAGTTTCCCCACGATGACCGATCCACACGACACCCTGGAGCTATGGGACTACCGCAGACGCGTCGCCGAGCTCTACAGAGCTGCTCGGTCGTCTGATCCCAACCAGGCCACGTGGCAAAGGTGGCGGGTGGAGCGTGATCGGCTGTTCGGCCACCACCCCCGGAGCGCTCTCGATGCTGCGCAACGAGTTGGATTCAAGGGACTCGAGTACTTCCCGTACGATCCGGCGTGGCGTTTCGAGGCTGAAATCGAGGCGGTGCCAGCCGACTCTGCGGATCTCGGCCACAGCGCAGCCGGTTCCACACCTTCCACGCGGTTCGGCGTTGCCAGATTCCCCATCGGCGACCGCGTGGTGCGCCTCCCGCTCTACTGGCTGAACGACTACGGAGGCGGGGTCTTCCTGCCGTTCACCGACGACACCAATGGCACTGCGACCTACGGCGGCGGCCGCTACCTGCTCGACACCGCCAAGGGAGCCGACCTCGGGCACGTCGGGACGAATGTGGTCCTCGACTTCAACTACGCCTATCACCCCTCGTGCGCCCACAATCCGATGTGGTCATGCCCGCTGGCGCCGCTCGCTAATCGCCTCGACTTGCCGGTACGCGCCGGTGAGCGGCTGATGGAGTACGCCGCTACCCACTAGGCACGGGTGATGGCGCGTGGTTCGACCCCCTCGCTCGGTTGTCGCCCCTGGCGACAGTCGACTCCTTTCGAGTCCCACTTGGACTCGACGAGCATCTCCGCCGAGTCGTCCGTCGGACGACGCTGCCTGCTACCTCGCTGCGCTCGGCCACCTCCCCCTGGAGGGGAGGACTACGCGAAAGAGACGGGGCAGCACGCCCCGTCTCTTTCATTCACGTGCCAGTTGCTCTATGAGGTGATTGAGTCACCAACTCTCTTCATGTCGTCACCGAACTTGGTATCTCCAGTGACGATGACCTTGTAGACCACCCAACCAACGATGGCGCCTACGAGAGGGGCCACCAGGTAGATCCACAGATCTCCATTGTCACCGCCGTCGCCCAGCAGGGCTGGAGCGAGTGAGCGGGCCGGGTTGACCGATGCCCCGGTAAGGGGTACGCCGATGAAGTGGATCGCAGCAAGGCCGAGCGAGATCGCCATAAAGGCCTGCTTGGCGAAGCCACCCTTGGTCACTGCCAGGATCAGAATCACGAATACGGCGGTGAAGAGCACCTCGCCGAAGAAAGCCTGACCCGTGCCAACGCCGGGCACGGTGGCTGTTAGTGCCACCGACGTACGGCCAACCAGGATGGCGATGAACCACGAACCGACGATGCCGCCTGCGAACTGGGAGACCCAGTAGCCGGTGGCGTCGGTAAGGCTGATCCTTCCATCGAGGAAGGCGCCCAGCGTTACCGCCGGGTTGAAGTGTCCTCCGGACACCTCGCCAACGGAATACAGGGCGACCATTAGCGCCAGGCCGAAGCCCAGGGGGACGGCTGCCATCAACGGGGTCCCCGTCGACAGTGCGGCCAAAATGCTTCCTGTGCCGATTCCAACAAGCACAAGGGTGCCAAAGAACTCGGCCAGGTATTTCTGCCAGACCTGCATAGAGATTTCCTCCTCGCGTTCCGGTCTACGAACGATTATGACTCGCAAACGCCAATTAAGGTTGCATTTCGCGACCCCAAGGCAAAGGGCGCAGTGATTCCTAGGCTTCTCATCCCTGATAGGAGAACCCCCTGAACCGTTTTGCATACTTCTGCGGCCACGAGCAATTCCACCCGGAGACGCTTGTCGAACACGCGGTATTCGCCGAGGAAGCGGGATTCGACGCCATCATGGTGTCTGAGCACTTCCATCCCTGGGTCGACGATCTGGGAACATCGGGGTTCGCCTACGCCACCATCGCCGCCATGGCGCAGGCCACATCACGGGTTGAGCTGATTACCGGTGTCACCACTCCCCTCTTCCGATTCCACCCTGCCGTCGTCGCCCAAGCCGCCGCCACCCTCGACAGGCTGTCTGGCGGCCGTTTCGAACTAGGCGTGGGAACAGGGGAGAACCTCAACGAGGGACCGCTCGGCTACGAGTTCCCCAAGTACGCCGAGCGGGCGTCGCGGATGCGAGAAGCACTCGAAATCATGCGCAGACTTCTCGACGGCGAGAAGCTCACCTTCGAAGGCACCCACTACGTGACCGACCGCGCTCGCCTGTACAGCCCTCCGCTGCACCGGGTTCCGATCTACCTGGCAGCCGGCGGACCCAAGTCGTCTGCTCTGGCTGCCGAATTGGCAGACGGCGTCATCACCTCGGTCAAGGTCCCGGCAGAGACAGTCGAGAAGGTCATCGCACCTGCTGGAGAGGCGGCCGCCAAAGCCGGGAAGGACGCCCCGGACATCATCGCCACCAGGTGGTCGATCCTGGCGGACAACGACGATGACGCCTGGACGGCTCTCGGAGCTTGGCGAGGTCTGCGAGCGCCCGGGCGCCTCGAGGCTGTCGACCCCATGGACCTTCGAATCCGAGCCGACGAGATGGACAGGTCCGAGATCCTCGAGCGGTACAGCCTGGTCAAGGGACCGGACGAGATTGTCGAGACCTACACGCCTCTCATCTCCGATGTCGACGCCCACACCGTGGTGATCCAGATGACGGGCCTCGACCAACCGAATCTCATCTCGATGCTGGGGTCGGAGGTCCTGCCGAGGCTGCGCGCTCTCTAGTCCTCGAGAAGGGCGATGAGCTCGGCCACATCGCCACGGAACTCGGGCGGAAGGGAGCCGGTTGGATCCTCCAGTCCAGCTCGCAGCGATGCCGCCAGCCCGCTCCGGCGGGCCACGACCCCGGGAGCATCGATCCCCACGTCTTCGATCATCGACCGCAGCGGCCTAACCAGCCCAGTGCCGACCGTTGCGACCATGTCGATGCGCCACGGCCCGCCCCCCTCGAGGATGATCACGATCGCAGCCCTCTCGGAGCCGAGTACCTCGACGTAGGCGAAGTCGGAGCCTTCGATCTCGGCTGTCGCCACGGGCCCTACCTCCAGACCGTCGATGCTGGCGCCAAGGATGGACTCTGTGCTGTCGGCGAAGGCTCCCCAGTAATCGGCCTCTGCCTGCGAACTCAGACCCTGACCAAGGATCCCGGCTGCCTCGGAGCGTCTTTCGATCGCCGCCAGGACGTCAACTTGGCCTGGCACCACGTAGTCAGCGGCACCCTCGCCCATGGCGAGAGCATCGAGCCATCCCGTAACAACCTCCTGGGGCGTGGCCTGCGGCTGCTCGTCCGTCGAACAGCCAACGCCTGCGAGAAGCACAACCGCGGCCGCCGCCAGCCTCACGCGATCAACGCCCGTGCTTTCAGCGAGTCCTCCGCCGATCGGCGGGAAGTTGCTGGGCTGATGGCCACCTCCATGGCGGCGAAGGCTACATGGCGGCTCATATCATCGCTCACGATGGAATCCCCAACACGATCGGTGGCGCTCGGCCTCGCCGCCGGCTTCGTAGGTGGATTGCTGGGCATCGGCGGTGGCATCATCTACGTCCCCGGCCTGGTGCTGTGGTTGGGTCTTGACCAGCGACGGGCGCACGCCAGCTCGGTGGCAGTGATCGTTGTCAGTGCCACCGCTGCCGCCATTTCATTCGGGTCGGACGGTCACGTCGACACCTCAGCTGCGCTGTTCCTCTTCGCGGGAGCGGCCATCGGGGCGCCTGTCGGGGCCCGCCTGCTGGGCAAACTGTCACAGCGCACTCTGGTAACTGCCTTTTCGGTAGTGCTGGTCATTGGTGCGATTCGGATGTCGATCCCATGACAGAACTCGGGCTCTTCATCCTTGGTCTCATCGCTGGAACCATCGCCGTTGTCGTTGGCGTCGGTGGCGGCGTCATGTACGTCCCCGCTCTGGTCACGTTCTTCGGATTCGCCCAGAAGGACGCAGCTGGCACCTCTCTTGCTGTCATCGCGCCTGCGGCCGTCATAGCCACTATTGCCAACAGCAGGGCGGGCAGGGTGGCGTGGCGGGTCGTGATAGGTGTCGGCATTGGCGCAGTCCTCGGCGCCATCGGAGGCTCCCAGCTAGCGCAGCGCCTCGACGACACGGTTCTGCGCCGCATGTTCGCAGTACTTCTCATCATCACCGCGGCTCGCATGTTGCTGCGCCTACGGTCGCCCTAGCTTCGTCCAGGTCGACGCCGCGGTGGCGTACTTCGAGGAGGTAGCGGTCGACCACCGTTGCCTGCTCGCCCATCGTCTCGTGGAGCGCTCGAAAGGCTTGTACGGGATCGCCTGGTGCGCCCGGGTCGAGGCTTGCTGCCCGCAACTTGTCGTCGAGGCTCATCTAACCGCCGATGGGGACGCCGACACCGCCGGTTCGCAAGAAGACGTTCCGCCGACTCGAGTCGCTGAGGCCGGCGGCTCGCCACAGCCAGATCAGGTAGATCAACCCAATCACCTCGCCGGCGACAACCCACGGGTTGGTGAATCCGTCAGCGAAGGCGGTGCCCAGATCGCCGGGGAGGGCTTCCGTGAAGTCTCCACGGAGGAATGGCCATAGAAAGGTCTCGGACTTCGTCCACATGCCGTCGAGAACCAGGTGAAAAAGCGAGCCGACGGCGAGCGGGAACCAGGTCCGCCGATAGACGGTGCCCCTCGTCGTCGCCACCAGGATGACGACCATCAGCGCCGCGGAGAACAAGAGGGAGTGGCCCCAGAGTTCCCCCGACTCGTAGCCACCGACGTTGAGCACCCGCCCCAACGGCTTGTCTATGAGGTCTGGGAGCAGAGCGCCGACCATGAGGAGGCGCAGGTCCATGTTGGGGTCACGGAAGGCGTAGCGAACGAGGGCGATCGTTCCGCCGAGGTGCCACAGGATCATCGATCGAGGGCGGCGTTGGCGAGGGCGTCTGCGACCTCGTTGAACTCCCTGCGCACATGATTGATTTCGGTCGCCTTGAACTGGCGGAGCAGGCGAGTCGCCGCCGAGGCCAGCGGCCGCAGACCAGGAGCCTTCACCCGGTACTCGCCCGTGAGCTGGCGCACTAGTAAGAGGCTGTCCGCTCGCAGTTCAACCTCGGTTGCCCCGAGTCGGAGCGCCTCTTCGAGGCCCGCGATCACAGCCTTGTACTCGGCAACGTTGTTGGTGGCGTGGCCGATGTCCTCCGACACCGATCCGATCATCTCCCCGCCATCAGTGGCGTAGATAGCCGCTCCGATGGAGGCACGACCTGGGTTACCCCGCGAGGCGCCGTCGGTGTAGACGATCATCTTGGTCATCAGCAGCTAGATCCCGGGCAGGATGACGAGGAGCCGCCGACAATGCACGCAGCGAGGTGGACTCGTCTTGGCAGCCTGGATTTGCTCGGCCTCGTTGAGCCTCAGGTGACAGCCGCCGCAGATGCCCTCGATGAGCCTGCCGACGGCTACTCCGTCCTTGATAGGCCGCAGCTCTTCGTATGCCTCCATCAGCTCTGGTTCGATGAGCTTGACGATGCCCAACTTGTTCTCTTCCTGACGGGCGATCTCGGCGTCCAGCTCGGCCCAAGCAGCCTTGATCACACCTTTCAGGCGTTCTTCGTTCGCCGTGATCTCCTCGAAAGTCGCCGTCTTGGCGTCGACGACAACCTGGTGGTTGTCGCGCTCTTCCATCAAGTCCAGCGTCAGCACTTCCATCTTGGCTGTCTTCGTCTTGAGCATCTCAACCTCCGCCATGAGAGCACCGGTCTCTCTGGCATTGAGCCCACCGTCGTAGAGGCGCCTCTCCTCGGCATCCCGCTTCTCCTCGGCGATGGTGAGCTCACCATCCGACTTGTCTAGAGCCAACCTGATGCGCTTGGCCTCCTCTTGGATGACCTCCAGCTCCCCGGAGGCGGTGGCCGCAGCCTCGTGCGCCTCCTTGTATTGCTCAAGCGCAGGCAGGCTCGACCGTTCCTCCAACAATCCGTCGATCTCGAGGTCGACCGCTTGGAGGTCAAGGAGATCATCGAACTCATTTAGCTGCTTCATCGGCCCCACGGGTCTGCGTCGACGGCGGTCAGATCGACGGTTTCGGCGACCTGCGAGACGGCAGCGTACAGCGCCCCTACTCCTGGCCTCTCGGTCGCGGCGTGCCCGGCGTCGATAACGGCCGTGCCCGACTCCGTTGCCAGTCGAGCCTCGTGGTGACGAACATCACCGGTGATGACTACGTCGGCCGCAGCTGCAGTGATGAATTCACCGCCGGCTCCAGGCAGCACTGCAGCGCTCGACACCGCTCGGTTCATGTCGCCGGCCACCCGAGGAGCGCAAGCCAGTGTCTCGGCGACGGCGGCTGCGAGGTCGCCAAGCGTCACCGATTCGATGGGGCCCTGCCTGCCCAGCATCGCAGCGTCGCCGCGCCGGTCGTACACGTCGTAGGCGGGTTCTTCGTAAGGGTGGGCCGCCACCAGCGCCGCAACGACGGCGTCGACGCTACCGGCAGGTGCATTCATCTCGAGGCGGACCTCGTCGAGTGTGTTGGCGCCTTGGCTCCCCACAGTCGGATTCGCCCCGGGCCCAGCCGTGTAATTGCCGACGCCCTCGCTCCGGAATGAGCAGGAGCTGTAGTTGCCCATGGTCCCGCCCCCGGCGTCGGCCATCGCCGCGGCGACGGCATCGGCCGCTCCGGCAGGGACGAAGGCGACAACCTTGGCCGAGTCACCGCCCCACATGGGGCCGAATCCGGAAGGATCGACGATCCCAACGGCGGCCGCCAACGCGTCGGCGGCGCCCCCGGGGGCAACGTCGAAGGCGGTGTGAACGGTCCCAACCGCTACCCCGGCTGCGGCGAGTCGGAAGGCACGGCCGGCGGCGTCGGGGCCGCTTGTGAACCTGCGGGTCGGCCGAAACAGCAGCGGGTGGTAGGTGATGAGAAGGCCAACACGCGCCGCGATGGCGGCATCGACCACCGGCCCGGTGGCGTCATGGCACACAGCCACCGTGTCGACATCCGCCGTGGAGTCCCCCACCTGCAGTCCCACGACGTCCCAACCGATTGCTCTGTCGAATGGCGCGACCTCGTCGAGGGCATCCAGGATGTCGCCGATGACCGTCATAGCGACCGATGCTAGGACTTCCCGCTGGGACGTCTCGGACCGCCGTCTCAGGTGAGGGCCAACACCTGTCCCTGGACGAAGAGATCGGCAGGAACAGGAACGCCTAGCGCCTCGTAGACACTCTGGGGAACGGAGATGTCGGTCAGATAGAGGTCTCCGACCAGTTCGCTATCGGCGAGCCCGGTCTTGGGCAGCGCGATGGTCATGGTGGCTGCCGCCGAGATAGCCGAACCCGGGGTCTCGCCTGTGGTCGAGTCGAGGCCTGAAGGCACGTCAAGAGCCACGACGTTGGCGCCGGCACCATTGGCCCAGTCGATCAGCTCTGCCGTCCGGCCCCGCGGGGCACCACGCAGGCTGTAGCCGACGAGTGCATCGATGATGATGTCGGAGAATTCCGGCTCTGCACTCGTCGGCACACCCATTGCCTTGACGATCTCGAACTGAAGGCCGGCGACCGTAGAGAGTTCGTCCGAGCTCATGGCAACGGAAACCTGTGAGCCCCGATTGACGAGGTGGCGGGCGGCCACCAGTCCCCCTCCGCCGTTGCCTCCCGTGCCGGCGAGGACGGTCACAGAGGCGCCCGGGTGCCGAGCCAGCACCACCGCCGCCAGCGAGCGCCCGGCGTTCTCCATCATCTGCAACAGCGAGATGCCGGCGTCCTCGATCATGAGCCGATCGACTTCCCTCATCTGATCCGTGGTGACGGCGGGGGTATCGGCGAGACGCCGCTGCGGAAAGCTCACGCGATGGTTTCGAGATCGTCGGTGAGCATCTTGCGCTCTTCGGCGTCCTCAACAGCCTCAGCCTGGGCCCGTGCCTTTGCGAGGTGGTCGTTGCGGATCGCGGAGTCGCCTGCCAACGCCGCTGCTCGAGCTACCGCCTCGTGGCCGAACCCGACGTAGAAGGGGGCCAACTCTGACTCCATCGCCACCTCTAGAGCGGCCTTGCCGAATGAGAGCGCCATCGGCGCGTCTCCCAGCACCGAGAACACCCGAGATACCTGCCAGTCGCTGATCGAATGGTTCTTGGCCTCCCCCGCTTGGCGCCAGTGGTAGCGAGAGGCCAACGCCATCGCCGCCATCTCTCGATCATCCTCGTCGGTTCGATCGTCGCGATCGAGGAGCTCCCACGTCTTGTTGAACATCGTCCTGGCGAGCTCGAGATGATCCACGACGCAACTCTAAAGCGATCGCTGCAGCCACTCTCCCTGCCAAAGGTCCTGACGCTCAGGCCAAGGCGTTCGCCCCCAGTTCGATCCCCTCCGGCCCTTCGGGCCGCCTCCCCCTGGAGGGGAAAGCTATGTCGCGGTAGCTCGCTGTCGCCACAGCCGCCAGCCTTTCACCCGCTCCCATCCGACCTCCAGACGGAAGAAGGCGGCGAACGCGATGAAGGAGATCTGATAGGCGAACACGATCGCCATGATGGCCACGATCGCCACGTGGAAGCTCCAAGCCGCTCCCGCCCACCAGTGGCCAAGCCGACCGTTGGTCAACGCCAGCGGAGCGCCGAGCTCGATGATCGCCGACCCGATCGCCATCGGCGGGAACAGCCAGCCGAACTGGGTGAGCCACCCGCCGAACGGCGAGTAGAAGTCGCCGAGGAGCAGCTTGCGCAGGTTGTCGTGGGCGATCTGGTTGCGGAGTGTGTCTCCGAACAGCCACTCCGCTCCCCCGAAGCGGATCTTGGCCCAGCCCGCGACGAAGTAGGTGAGCACCGTTACCACAGTGACCAGGCGGATCGGCCAGCCATACCGCCACGACTCCGACCGCTCCTCGCCAACCCTGCGAGCGTCCAGAGAAAAGGTGTCCGCCGCCCGCACGAAGCCGACCACCAGCACCTGCAACGCCAGCAGGTTCTCGGTGTGCAGCACCGTCCCCCAGGAGTTGCGATAAGTCGTCACCCACAGGAAGAGCAGGGCGAAGGCGGGACCGCTGATGCGATACCGCCAGCCTGTGGTGAATGCGACGCCAAGGGCGACGGTGGCCAGCACCAGAGTCGTCACAGCCCCGGCAGCCAGCGGTTCATCGAGCAGACCAACCGGACCCACCGGGGCGAAGCGCTCGGCCGGGAAGTCTCCGAAAGAGATCAGGTGGGGCAGGCGAGCAAGGAGGTAGATGGTGGCGAAGGTCCCAACGAGGGCGCGCAACAACCCGAGACGGAGTGGTGGAGCCGGGAGCAGCAGCCTCATCGACCGCCGGCGACTCGACAGCTTCATCTCACCACCTCGCAACTGGCGTGGAGCGTTACCTCGGGGTTGCGAGCGCCCTGGAAGTAGGCGACGGCGTCCTGGCGCTCAGTGAGCACCTGTATCGCCACAACCTGTGAAGGTCCCGCGTCGGCAACCCGCTGCGCCACGTCGGAGCACAACCGGCCGGCTCGGCCTGCAGCCAGCTCGTTGTGGACGTAGCCGACGGCCTGGATGACCTCGTCGGTCTCGGCGATTCTTTGTGGCGACAGGGTGCGTCGGTCTCCGTCCGCAGTAACCCCGATGACGGCGTCGGCGCTGTTGGTGGCCTCGAGGGGCTGCGCGAACATCGGGAAGTTGGATAGCGGATAGCTGTCGCGAGGCGGGTCGCGAAACGCCGGTTGCACGACGAGGAAGACGGTGACCACTGACACGACAACGGCTCCCCACTTCGGCATGCCACCTCCTATGTTGCACCCTATTGGCCGCCAATGGCCACTGCCTAGGCTCGTCCCATGCGTCGCCTCCTCGTCCCCCACCTCGCCCTGTGGATCGCCGGCGGAGCTCTCATTCGGGTGGCCATCGTTCCGCCTGAGGTGTGTCCTGTCGTGACCGCAATTGAGGCTCGACAGGCTGCCGTTGACGCCGGCGACTGGCTGGCCAGAGGGATTCAGGATGACGGAAGATTCACATACGGCTACCGGCGGAACATCGACCAGGTGCCAGGTGAGTACAACGCTGCCCGACACACCGCAGCGATGCTGACGCTGTACCAACTGGCGGAGGCCGGAGAGCGTCGCTTCGTAGACGACGGCGACGAGGCGCTCCGCTACGTATTGGCCAATCTGGTCGCTGCGGGCGGCGGGACCGCCTTCGCGGAGGGCACTGCCGATGCTCCACTCGGTGCCAACGGCCTCCTCGCCGCTGCGCTGGCGACCCGCCGGGACGCCACCGGGGATCCCTCATTCGATGGGCTGATGATCGACGTAGGCCGTTTCCTGGTGAGCCAGCAGCAAGAGAACGGTTCGATGCTGGCCTTCTGGGATCGCCAAACCGAAGCGCCGTTGCCCGACACCTACGGCATCTTCGCCACCGGAGAAGCCTTCTGGGGTCTCACCCTGCTCGACGCCCAGTTCCCCCATCTGGATTACCTCGACCCTGCAGTCGCAACCGCCTACTACCTGGCCAGGGACCGTGACCGCATCGAGGGCCAGATCAGCCGCTATCCCGACCACTGGGCTGCCTACGGCATGGCCCAGCTAGGACGGGACAAGCTCGACGACGAGCTCATCGCCAACGCCAGGCGACTCGCCGGGTTCTTCAGCATCCGGCTGCGAGTCGAGTCGCAGCGCACCGGCGAAGGTGTCAACCTGTTGGTGCGTGGATGGCCGGGTCCCCCATCCGGAGTCGGCACCGCCGGCGAGGGCATGGCGGCGCTGTGGCGTCTCTCGGCAACCGACGCTCGAATGACTGACATGCGAGCCGGTATGGAGGACGACCTGCGCTGCTACGCCGGGATGATGGTGGCCAGCCAGGTCGATGCCGCGCAGGCCGCCACCTACGACCGCCCGGACCTGGGAGAGGGTGCTTGGTTCTACCGCGACTACAGCCAGATGGACGACCAACAGCACAACATTTCGGCTCTTCTCGCCGTCCTCCCCCTGCTAGAAGAGGCACCGTGAGCTTCGCCTTCTACGCCTTCGCCTTCCTGGCCGTCGCCAATCCCTTCCGCTGGCGCCTGTCCCTGCCCGAAGATGGCGAGCTACCTCGCCCCCAGCCGCTTGCTATCGGCCTCGGTGTTCTCATCGCAACGGCCGTGATCGTTGCAGCCGCTGCCGACAGCATTCTCGACTGGCTCGACGTCAGCGCCGAGACCTGGCGCATCGCCGCCGGCATAGTCGTAGTCGGAGCAGGCCTTTGGGTGATGGCGTTTCCTCAGCGCCGTCAAGAAGCATCGCTGCGCGGCTCGGCAGCAGGTGTGGTGCCTGTGTTCTTCCCGGTGCTGTTCTCCCCAGAGCTCTTCGTTGTGCTGAAGTCGACCGGAGCCGATGAGGGCGTCGGCTTCACGCTGTGGGCACTGGCCATCCCGGTAGCGGCCGTGGTGCTGCTCTCGTCACTGCGCCGCTCCCCTACCTCCGAAACGGTGATGACCGGCCTCTCCCGCCTCCTCGGAGCGCTAGCCGTCGTCGTCGGCATCGCCCTGATCATCAGCGGCATAAGGGACGTCTAGACACCCCCACCGACATGGCTGGCCGTTCACTCCGGCGGCGGGTCGGGCAGGTCGAGGCGTTCGTACTCGGCGTCGACCCCGGCCTCGGCGATGCTCCGGTAGGCAGCGGGCACGCGATAGCGCTCGAAGTCGAAGAGGGTGCCCTTGTAGAACCTGGTCTGGTCGAGGTCGATCCGCGCCACGATCACCTCGTCTCCGGTGGTAACCGCTTGCCTGACGATCTGGCCGGACGGGGCGATGATCGCCGACTGGGCCAGCGACTCGACGCCCTCCTCGACGCCGCCCTTGGCGACCCCGATGACGTAGGTGCCGTTCTGGTAGGCCCCGGCCTGCATCACGAGGTGGTTGTGGAAAGACTGCAGGGGTGTCTGGGTGGGATCCGGGGCGTAGTGCAAAGGGGTGTTGTAGCCGATGATGATGAGCTCCGCTCCACGCAGGCCCATCACTCGATAGGTCTCCGACCAGCGCCGGTCGTTGCAGATCGCCATGCCGACGACCGCGTCGAACGAATTCCACACCGGGAAGTCGTCGCCCGGTTCGAAGTAGCGCCGTTCCGCATGCTGGAACTCGCGCCATGGCTCGAACTCCTGGTGGCCCGGGATGTGGACCTTGTGGTACCTGCCGACCGTGGCGCCCGCTTTGTCGACCATGTGATACGTGTTGTAGCGGTGACCGTTCTCAGTCTTCAGGGCGTAACCCAGCGTGAACCCGACCTTGAGACGGGCCGCCTCGTCCCACAGCGGCTGCGTGAACTGGTTGGGCATCTCCGTCTCGTAGAACTCATCTGCCTCGTCGATGGGCATCACCCAACGCGGGAAGAAGGTCGTCAACGCCAGCTCGGGGAAGGCAACGAGCTCGGCGTTCTGCGCCGCGGCGTCGCGCAGCAGAGTGATCAGTCGCTCGACAACGTCGGCACGCGAATCGGCCCTCTGCACAGGGCCCATCTGGGCGGCGGCGACGGTCAGATATCGGGGCAGGGGACGTCCTCGTTCGGTTAGAGCAGAGTAGCCGCCGACTATCGGAGGGATTCGAAGCCGCGTTCCATCCTCAAACGGCAGCCAGCCTTTGCGAGGAGACTCATGAGCACCAACGTCCGCGCCGCCCTGGTTCAGTCCGAGTGGACCGGGGACAAGGACTCGATGGTCGAGAAGAACATCGGCTACGCCCGTGACGCCGCCGAACAAGGTGCCCAGGCGCTGTGCTTCCAGGAGATCTTCAGCAGCTCGTACTTCTGCAATGTGCAGGACCCCAAGTACTACGACGAGGCCGAGGAGATCCCAACGGGCCCGACCATTCAGCGCATGGTGTCGCTGGCCAAGGAGACCGAGATGGTGCTCGTCGTGCCGATCTATGAGAGGGTCGACGAAGGGACCTTTTCCAACACCTCGGCCGTCATCGACGCCGACGGCACGTTCCTCGGCATCTACCGCAAGACCCACATTCCCCAGGTCGAGGGCTTCTGGGAGAAGTTCTACTTCCGCCCCGGCAATCTCGGCTACCCGGTGTTCGAAACGGCCGTTGGGCACATCGGCGTCTACATCTGCTACGACCGCCACTTCCCCGAAGGGTGGCGGGTGCTCGGCCTCAAGGGCGCCAAGATCGTCTTCAACCCCTCGGCCACGACTCGGGGCCACTCCCGCTACCTGTGGGAGCTCGAGCAGCCGGCGGCGGTGGTGGCCAACGAGTACTTCGTCGGTGCCATCAACAGGGTCGGCGCCGAGGGCCTCACCGATACCGATTACTACAGCTCCTCGTACTTCGCCAGCCCCCGCGGCCAGCTCATAGGTGAGCACGCCTCGGATACCGAGGACGAGGTGCTGGTTAGGGACCTCGATATGGGACTCATCGAAGAGGTCCGCCGCCACTGGGCCTTCTACCGTGATCGCCGTCCCGACGTTTACTCAGACATCTCGCAGAGCTGAC
>JAZFSG010000139.1:0-19381 GCA_036446035.1 Acidimicrobiia bacterium
CGGCGAAGTCAACGCAGTCGAGCGTGACGTCGATCATCTTGTCGATCTGTTCGTCGGTCGCGCCGTCGAAGGAGTCTCCGGGGTCGGGGTTCTCGATTGTGATGCCAAACTCGAGCAGTCCCTGGACGCCGAACGCGTTGACCACACCGTCCCCGACACAGGTGGCCTCCTCGGTACCGAAGGGGGTGTCCGGGTCTGGGTCCTCGAGGATGGAGTCTCTTATGGCATCGGAAAGGGCCTGTTCACCGGCGCTGAAGCCGCCGCCGCTTCCCTCGCCGCTGTCCCCGCAGGCAAAGGCAACCAGTGCCAGCACAGCGAGAAGCGTGGTAAAGCGGGTCATGGATCCTCCCTCGTGTGCAACGATGCTATCGGTCTATCGTTGAGTTCATGCCCTTCTACAGACAGCTCGGCGAGGTGCCGCCGAAGCGCCACACCCAGTTCCGCCAGCCAGATGGCTCGCTCTACACCGAGGAGCTGATGGGCGAGGAGGGGTTCAGTTACGACTCGTCGCTGCTCTATCACGTCAACCCGCCGACCGCCATCACGGCCATCGAAGCTGTCGATGTCGAGGAGCAGGCCACCAGCCCCAACCATCCGCTGCGGCCCCGCCACTTCCGCACCCACAAGCTCAAGGAGGGTGGCGACCCGGTGACGGGGCGCCATCTCTTGATGGCCAACGACGACGTTCACCTGTCCTACGTGGCGTGCGACCAGTCGAGCGGACTCACCCGCAACGCCATCGGCGACGAGGTCGTCTACATCGAGAGCGGCCGCGGCTCGCTGATGTCGCCCTTTGGAAGGCTGCGCTTCACGGACGGCGACTACGTCGTGATCCCGTCCTCGACCATCCATCGCTGGGACCTCGATGACGGTTCAGAGTTCCGCGCTCTGGCCATCGAGTCCAGAGGTCACGTTGGTCCACCGCGGCGGTACCTCTCGCGCAACGGCCAGCTTCTGGAGCACAGCCCCTATTGCGAGCGCGACCTCAAGGGGCCAACCGAGCTGGTCCACGAAGAAGGCGAGGGCGTCGAGGTGCTCGTCCGCTCCCGCGGCGGCACCTCGAGCTACATCTACAGCGATCATCCATTCGATGTGGTCGGCTGGGACGGGTGCGTCTACCCGTACACCTTCTCGATCCACGACTTCGAGCCCATCACCGGCCGCATCCACCAGCCGCCCCCGGTTCATCAGACATTCGAGGGTCCCAACCTCGTCATCTGCAGCTTCGTGCCTCGCAAGTTCGACTACCACCCCGATGCCATCCCTGCGCCGTATCACCACTCGAACGTCGACTCCGATGAGGTGTTGTTCTACGTAGAGGGCAACTTCATGAGCCGCAAGGGATCCGGCATCGAGGAGGGGTCGGTGTCGCTGCACCCCGGTGGCCACACCCATGGGCCGCAGCCGGGGAGCGTCGAGGCGTCCATCGGCAAGGAAGCGACCGAGGAGCTGGCAGTGATGGTCGACACCTTCCGTCCCCTGTCCCTCGGCCCCGGCGCTCGCGACTGCGAGGACGACAAGTACGCCTGGACGTGGCTAGAGGGCAGATAGCCTCGCCGGCTTTTGGCTTCGGGCTACGAGCTTTGGGCTACCGGCCGTCTTGTGTCGCGAGGCCGGCTAACCCTTTGCGGAATCGAGCGAGGCCTTGCCAGTCCTCGGAACCCGGTGGGGGTTCGGCCGTCTCGGGGTCGACATCTCCTGCGCGGACGGCCGCAACGAGGCCGTCGAGATCCTTCATGTACTGACCCATGGCCGCCAGGTCTGCCGGGGTGGCGGGGGAGCCGTGGCCCGAGATCAACGCCTTGGGTGCCAGTTGTGCGATGGCAGCGACAGAGGCCGCCCACTCCGCGGGGAAGCCGTCGTCGGCCTTGGGGTGCATCGCGGTCCACAGCAGGTCGCCTGTGACGACGACATCCTCGTCGATGAGGTGAAGGAAGAGGTCGCTCTCGGTGTGGCCGTTGCCCGAATGGATGATGCTCAGCGACCGCTCTCCTTCGATGTCGAGCCGGTCCCCGATGAGGACGTCCGGCAACGTGAGCTGGAAGCGCGTGGCAGTGGTCGCCAGCGCCTCGGCCAGCGCCAGGGTCCCAGCGGCCAGTTCATCCTGGTCGGGGCTGTCGGCAGTGGCGGCGATCTCGGTGGCCGTAGTGCGCAGGTTTCCGACATAGCCGTCGAGATCCTCGCGGGTGGGCGCGTCCTCGACGATGAGCTCCAGCATGCGACGAGTCCCGGCGATGGGGATATCGGCGAATATCTGATTGCCGTAGACGTGGTCTGAGTGCCAGTGGCTGTTGACGACGAGAAAGGGCGCACGCCCGGTGAGTCGGTGGGCCTCTGCTTGGAGCTCCTCGGCTGCCGGCAGGGTCATGAAGGTGTCGACGACGACCGTCTTGTCTCCGAGGTCGAGGATCGCGGCGTTAGAGACGGCAGGCCCCGCGGTCCCAGGTGCCACGGCGGCCCAGGCGCCGGCCGCTATCTCGTGTGTGGTGAAGGTCTCGGGCATGGCGGGGAGGGTAAGGCATGTCTCGTTGCCCGCGTAAGGGGGAGTTCCGACGAAGCCCGGGACTCCCCTAGATGCGCTCCCGGTCGGAAGCCCTCTCCGCCTCCACGCCCTCCGCCTAGGGGGGAGGAAACGAAATGGCGATCATGAGCTGGGAGTCTTCTTGTCTCCCCCCTTAGGGGGGAGTACCGGCGAAGCCGGGAAGGGGGGCTTCCTCTAGATGCGCTCAGTAGCCCAAAGCCCAGAGCACACGGCCCGAAGCTCACTACTCCCGCACCGGAACAATGCGAGCCAATTCGCCGCCCCAGGTGGTTACCAGCAGTTCTCCGTTGGCGTCGAGTCCGAAGCTGTTGATCTGACCGAAGCCGTCGAGTCCCGCCCACTCTTGTTGTTCGATCGCATCACCGTCGGCGTATACGAAGCTGCGGACCCAGCGGCCGCACCAATCGGAGAAGAAGTAGTGTCCGGCGATCTCGGGGATGGCCTTGCCGCGGTAGACGAACCCACCGGTTACCGAGCAGCCGTCATCGTGGTTGAACTCCAGAGTGGGGCCGTCGAAGTCCGCCGGATCGCAGCCGCGTTCCAAGAAGCAATGTGCCCCTTCGGTGAGCGGCCATCCGAAGTTGTAGGGATGCAGGTCGAGAGGCGCGACGTTGATCTCCTCCCAGCTGTCCTGGCCGACATCGCCAATGAACAGCAGCTCCGTCACGAGGTCAATGCTGATCCGCCACGGGTTGCGCAGGCCGTAGACCAGCACCTCGGGCGCACCGCCGCCGTCGACGAAGGGGTTATCCGGCGGTATGGCGTACGGCGCCCCGCCATCGATATCGATGCGAAGGATCGTGCCCAGTACTGAGTCCGGGTTCTGGCCCTGGGTGCCGCCGTCGCCGCCGTCGCCTATTGAAAGGTAGAGGTAGCCGTCCGGTCCGAATGTCAGCATTCCGGCCTGGTGGCGGTTCGCCGGCTGCTCAACGGTGAGGATCGTCTGGGCTGTCGTGGCGTCGGCTCCGGCCGTTGCTGCCTGAAGCTCGACGAGGTTCGCATCCTCATCGGAGTCGGTGAAGTAGACGAATAGTCGTGACGGGTCTTGGGGGTGGAAGGCCATGCCGAGCAGCCCTTGCTCGATGCCCGTGTCGAGGACGGTGTCGCTGAGGTCCAGGTAGGGCTCTGGGTCAACGGCTCCGTCGAGCACCCGCCACACGGTTCCATCGGCCGCCATGACGAGGAGCGCATCCGTCCCCGGCAGCGGAAGGGCGTAGTTGGGGCGGACGAAGCCGGTCGCCACCACTTCGAACGTCAAGCCCTGCAGCGGGGACGAAGGCAGGGTCGTCGTAGTGGTGGACGTCGTCGTTGGTGGCGTCGCTGTCGGGACCTCAGCCGGCGTTGTCTGCGGCGCGAGGGTGGTCGCCGCTGGGGCAGTTTCGGAGGGCGCGGTCGCTGTTGGCTCCCGTGGTCCCGGGGTCGCCGGCGTCGTCGAGCTGCATGCCGCCAGGAGCAAGAGGCCGACTACGGGGCGAACGAACACCGCACGACGATAGGCGGTGCCGAGCTGGCGATGGTCGTTAGCGCGTCTCGCTCTGACGCAACTCGCGGTGTTCGACCCGGCCGTCGGCGTGGAGGGCAAAGCGGCCTTCGGTGCGATCGTGGACCGGGCTCGCCGAGGACCAGGGCCAGCCGCCGAACTGGGTGCGTCGGTAGTCGTTGAGGGCGGTCCGCAGCTCCTCTGGCGTATTCATCACGAAGGGTCCCATCTGGAATACCGGTGCCCCGATCGGCTCTCCCTGGAGTAGCAACAGCTCGGCGGGACCGCCATTGTTGACGAGCAGCGTCGGCTGGTCGGCCTGAAGGCGGGCGCCTATCCGCTCGGAGATCGGCACTCCGTCGACGGCGACATCGCTTCCTTCGAAGCAGTGCAACATTCGATTCACGGAAGCCGGTGAGGTCGGCATCTCCCAAGACGATCCTGGGTCGAGCTTGATGAGCCAGATACCAAGGTGCGAGCTGGCCCGGCTTGCCCATGAGTCTGGAGGCGGCGCCGGAGCCGATGCCTCCTCGATCGATCCTGCGATGACATCGACGGAGACGCCCGGCGATGGCGTCAGCGTCGGGATCTCCTCGCCCCACAACATCCCGAAGTAGGCGGGAACCAGCTTGGACTCGGGTGGCAGGTTGAGCCAGATCTGGAAGAGCTCGAGGGTGTTCGGCCCCTTGTCGTCGAGGAGGGGGAACATCTCGGCGTGCATGATCCCGGTCCCCGTCGTCAGCCATTGGACGTCGCCCTCCCCGTAGCGAGCGGTGGCACCGAGCGAGTCCGAGTGGTCGACGTAGCCGCGCCTCACCACCGTCACCGTTTCGAAGCCACGGTGGGGATGCTGCGGGAATCCGGGCACGACGTCGCCGTGATACATGCTCCATCCGTCTATGTAGGAGAAATCAGACCCGATCTGGCGACCCGTCAGTGGCGTCACGGGACCGAGCCCATCACCTCCGGCCGGGTAGTGATCAACGTGATGAACGGTGAAGATGAACGGGTCGACGCCCTCCCACGGGAAGCCCAGCTCGACGAGTTCGATCACTGCCTGACCGGTCATGTTCATTCTCCTAACGGCCGGCCAGCAGTATGCCCCCACTGTGGGGATAACAGGAGAGACCCTGGACGCGCAGCCGTCGCCGGGCGCTTCCCGACGGCGCGAGTCGGCTAGATGTAGCTCAGTCGTCTGTCGTCGATGACTCTCCACACGCCTAGAACCGCCAAGACGGCCCCGCCGATGATCACCATCCAGATGATCGGGGCGAAGGACACCGGCTTGATGGTGTCGTAGTTGTCCAGGTTGTCTGCGAAGACGGTCGTCAGGCCATCAAAGCGCTCCATCGTTGCAGGCAATTCCACCAAGGCCCCAGCGGTCGCCGGGAAGTTGGCGCCCATGAAGGCATTGAGCTCATCGCCCGTCATGCCGAGCTGCTGGCCGAGTGCTGGAAGCATCGCCGTCTGCATCTCGGTGCCCATGGCTCCAACGGTGGCGAGGGCACCCTCGGCCCCTGCCACGAGCTGCGGCGTATAGATCGGCTCGAGGTTGGCGTTGAGCTCGTCGGCGTCACTGGCCTTCGTTGGAAGCGTGAGGATCAGCGGTCCAACGACCAACAGCAGGCCGAGGCCAATAACCAGATACGACCCGAGCTTTCCGGTGCGCAACATGACGATGCCGACAGCGATCACGGCGATCCCTGCGAAGAGCAGGCCCCAGGGAACCGTGGTGGCAGGCAGATCCTCGGTCGGAATCTCGTCCGCCGAGAAGAACAGTGCCTGCTGGTCACTGAGCGATCCGATGAGCCCCTGGAAGGTGGGGACGATCTCGGGTAGCGCCTGGACGCCCGTGTTGACCGCGGGGAACTCGGTCGTCATGAAGGCTCCGAAATCGTCAGGCGACATCCCAAGTGTCCCTGCGATGCCGGGTATGACGGCTGTCTGCATCTCGTCGCCTACGGCGCCGAGGGCCGCGACGTCCCCGTCGGCCTGGGCCAACGCGGCGTCTTGCAGCACCGGCCGGAAGTCGTCGATCAGCTCTTCGAATGCCGGGCCAACCGCGAACAGGTTCTGCACCAACGTCACGACGATGAATATCGCACCGACGACGATGGCGGCTATGCCCATGCTGCGTCGCAGCCAGTTGGTGGCCTGCGGCGACGTAGGGACTTGAAGATCGGGCCGTGTGGCGGTTGCTGTGGCCATTTGAGAATGCCTCCTGCTAGCTAGGGGATCAGCGCGCTAATGACCGGAGCCCACCACAATCGGCCAAGTCGGAACAGGGCCGTCGGACCCAGGGGATCTAGTCCCGGCTAATCGTCGATCGACGAAATAGCGGGCAGCGCCTCGCCAAAGCCCCGCCTCAATCATCGAGCAACACCTAAGCTGAAGTCGGTCGCTTCCCCTGCCGAGGTATTGGACATGACCTCAGTCTCCCCCCAGAACGTCATCGCCGTCGTGTGGGACTTCGATAAGACGCTTATCCCCGGCTACATGCAGGCGCCCCTGTTCGAGAAGTACGGCATCGATGGCGCCGATTTCTGGCGTGAGGTCGACGCCATGAGCGACTTCTATCGGCGCGCGGGGGCCGACCTCATCGGCCCCGAGATGCTCTATCTCGACCACATCCTCACCTACGTGAAGCAGGGCAGGATGCCCGGCCTGAGCAACGCCGTGTTGCGAGAGCTCGGCGCCGAGATTCGGCTCTATCCAGGCATGCCACAGTTCCTCAACCAACTCGCCAAGGCCATCGAGGCCGACCCCTCCTTCGCCGACCATGGCATCCGCGTCGAGCACTACGTGGTGAGCACGGGCCTCCGTCAGATGATCCTCGGCAGCGCCATCGGGCCCGAGGTGGATGGGGTGTGGGGCAACGAGTTCGCAGACGCCGTCCCGCTTCCCGGATTCTTGGAGGAGAACCAGGATGCCCTGTTCGCGGAGTCGGCGCGCGAAGTGACTCACATCATCTACTCGCTCGACAACACCACCAAGACGAGAGCCCTGTTCGAGATCAACAAGGGATCGAACAAGCACCCCGACGTCAGCGTCAACGCCAAGGTGCCGGCCTCACACCGCCGGGTGCCATTCGCCAACATGATCTACATCGCGGACGGTCCGTCTGACGTTCCGTCGTTCGCCGTGGTCACGGAGCGAGGCGGGCTCGCCTACGCCGTGTACGCACCCCACTCTCAGAGCGAGTTCCAGCAGGCCAACCGACTCCTCGAGCAAGGCAGGGTTAACGCTTTCGGAGAAGCCAACTATGAGGAGGGGTCACAGTCATACATGTGGATCCTCCACGCCGCCGAGCGCATCGCCGAGCGCATCGTCGAGGACCGCGAGCGCGCCATCTCGTCGAGTCTCGGACAGGCACCCACCCACCTCGACGGCTAGTTCACCTCAGTCTCCGGCGACGGCAAAGTCCCAGGACCCGGTGTCGGAGATGCCCAGACGGAGATCGAGGTACTCGTTGAACTGGCGGTAGAGAGCTATGTCCTCGGGTGGGAGGATTCCCTCCAGCAAGTCGAAGTCCTCAGGGAGCGGCGCCGCCCGGAAGGCCGTTGGCCACAGGTAGGTGGGAACGAAGAACTCGGTGTCCAGCACCGGCGGCGTGTTGAGCAGCTGCACTATGAGTCTGGTTATCGGTATTCCCACAGCTTCCTCCCCCTTCCAGAAGGCAACCGGGTCCGTCCCTTCGCCGAAAGAGAAGGTGAAGTCGCTGGCCGTTAGCGACCGGAGGGAGTCGAAGTCGCACGACGTCGCGGCTTCTACGATCGCCCGCCGTTTCGCCTCAACCTCGCTGGGAAGGCCTTGGTCCACCGGTTCCGAGGAGAGCCCCGCGGCCGAACAGATCTCCGGTGGAGGGAGCAGCAGCTGCAACGGATACGTCTGGTTGACGACACCGTCTGGCGTTGAGATCGTCAGCTCGCCGCTCTGGTCCACATCCACGAAATAGGGGAGCTCTATGCCGAAGGCGACCCATCCAGCGCCTTCGCTGAGGACGTCGAACTCAGTGATGGTGAGCCCGTCGGCGTCCGCGATGTGAACGTTGAAGCGGTCCGCGGCTATGCGGGCCTCGCCGACGAGCCTTCCCGGCTGCATCGCCGGCCCACCGTATGTGGGTTGCGCGACGAAGATGGGGGGCTGCAGGTCGCGGAACGTAAGGCGGGATACGACACCTGGAAGCTCGGCGAACGGTTCGCCATCTTCGCGAAATGTCACGCTCTCCACGTCGGGGAATTGCGTCAACGTGTAGGTGACCTGTGCCAGCCGCGGCGTGAGCGACTCTTCGTCGAAGAAGGGAGCGGTGAGGTCGACAGTTGCCAGGCCATTGACAACGGCCGTGCCGAGAAGAACGGTCTCGGCCGGGATGTCCGAAGAGATGGCTGGCACGCCGAGCCGCTCGGTTGGAGTTGGTCCGCGCAGCAGCGTTTCGACTGCACCGCGTGGACCTTGGGGAGAGGTGGCGTCGCGCCACACCGGTACCAGCGACGGCTCCCCGACCACCGAGCTGGCGAGGAAGTAGACGATCTGCGGCTCGCTCAATTCCAGCCGCGGCGCCAGTGTCGTGGTTGTCGAGCTGGTCGGAACAGTGATCGATGGCGTTGAGGTGCCGATACCGGTCCCAGCGCTCGCCGTGTCCGACGGTTGTGTCGTCGTGGTGACCGAGGTTCCACCCGAACAGGCGGCGAGGACCAGCAGGAGGATGACCATCCGTTTCATGGTGTCATTGTGCCGGGCGGCGACCGTCGCCCGCAGTACCTCGCTGCTAGAGGTAGAGCCCTGGTGGCTGATCCTCTGTGGCACCGCCCTCGAGCATGCGGCGCTGCTTCATCTCTTCGAGCTGAGCCGCCGCCGCCACTTGCTGGCTGAAGAGGCTGGCCTGGATGCCGTGGAAGAGACCCTCCAGCCAGCCGACCAGCTGAGCCTGAGCGATGCGAAGTTCGGACTGTGTCGGTGTTCCCTGAAGAGGCACGAAGATCTCCTCGAACTCGCGACGCAGGTCGGCTGATAGCACTTCCTTGAGCTCCTCGAGCGACTGGTCGTGAACCTTGAGGAGGCGCTTGCGGCCGGCTTCATCGAGGGGAGCGCTGCGGACTTCCTCGAGCATGGCGCGGGTCATCGAGGCGATGCGGATGATCATCGAAGGCCTGCTTATGGACTCGTCCTGGCTCGGAGCCTCGTCCTCGGCAACGACCTCTGGTTCTTGCGGCTGTTCCATTGACGGGAGAATAGGGAGGGGTAGCAGCTCTACACGCCAGTCGCGGAGGGTGTTGTCGCACTGCGACACTCAGTAATAGCTGTTGAGGGGTGGCGATATCGGCCGATATCTGGCCGCATGAACCTGCTGCGCGACGAACGAGGCATCAAAGGAATTGAGCTGGGCATGGGCCTGCTCCTCGCCGGCATTCTTGCCGCCATGGCGTTTCCGTTGATGAGCAAGGTCGGCGACCGCGTTGACGACGTCATGGCGGCCGCCGATAACAGAGCAGCCCAGATCGACCTCGGCCTCACCGCGCCTGCCGCCGAGATTCAGGTCGCTGGTGTTCAGCTCGAACGGGCAGATGATGGCTCGACCTGCCTGTGGAACTTGTCGGCGTCCGGTGGCGTCACCGGAGTCTGGCAGTCGGGCGCCCTCACTCTGCACGGCACGTTCGCGGAGAAGCCGACTCCGTGTCCCGTTGCGGGTGATGCCGAAGCCGCCGGCTTCAGTGCCTCTCCGCCCTAGTTCCAGGATCCCGTGAGGCTGTCGACTATGTCGGGATGGACGGGCCTGCTGTAGACATATCCCTGAGCTGCGTCGCATCCGAGGTCGCGTACGAACTCCAGCTGCTCGATGGTCTCGACACCCTCGGCGATCACCTGCATCCGCAGCGTCCGCGCCAATGCGACGATCGCCTGGCTGATGGCGGCGTCGTCGGCATCGTGGGTGATGTCGTTGATGAACGATTGATCGATCTTCAGGGTGTCGATCGGGAACCGCTTGAGATAGCTCAGCGAGGAGTAGCCAGTCCCAAAGTCATCGATGGAGACGCGGATCCCCATGTCCTTGAGGCTGTGCAACGTTGCCGTCGCTTCCTCGACGTCCTCGATGAGGGTGTGCTCCGTCAGCTCGATCTCGAGGAAGTTGGGATCGAGTTCGGTGGTGTCGAGCGCCTCGCGCACTATCGCCACCAGATTCTCCTGGCGGAACTGTCTCGACGACACGTTGACTGAAACCGGAATCTTGCCCGTGCCATCGTCAACCCATCGCCGCGCTTGCTCGCACGCCGCGTTGAGCACCCAGGTGCCAAGAAGGACGATCAGGTCGGACTCCTCAGCGAGCGGGATGAAGTTGCCCGGCATCACCAGTCCGAGGTCGGGATGATCCCAACGGACAAGAGCCTCGACCCCGATCATCTCGCCGGTCGTCAGGTCGATCTTTGGCTGGTACACCAGCCGCAGTTCGTCTGTCCCGTTGAGCGCTCTTCGCAGGCCGCCCATCAGATCGATGCGATCGGCGTTGCGGTCACGCAGATCCTCCGAGTAGAACTCGAAGCCGTTGCGTCCGCCCACCTTGGCCGCGGTGACTGCAAGGGTGGCTCTTTCGAGTAGCTCCTCGCCGTCGTCGCCGTCGAGGGGGTAGATCGCAACTCCGGCGCTTGCCGTGACCCTCATCGAGTCGGTCCCTAGGTCATGGGGCATCGCCAGCGCGTTCAACAGCTTGTCGGCCATCGGGCCGGCGTCGTCGATGCGGTGTCCACCGCCGAGTATCACGACGAACTCATCGTCGCCGGTGCGGCCGATGGTGTCCGAATCCCGGACCACGGTCCGGATCCGCCTGCTTACGCTGACGAGGACTCCTTCGGCGACGTCATCTCCGTGAACCTTCACCAGACCCCCGAACTCGTCGAGATCGAGGGCGATGACTGTGACGAGCCCCTTGTCGCGGTCGGCTCGCATGATCGCCTTGTTGAGGCGCTCGGTAAGGGAGGCGCCGGTGGCAAGGCCGGTCAGCAAATCGACGCTCTGCTCGCGCGCCGCTAGCTCAGTCCGGTAGTGCCTGCGGTTCTGCTCCAGCCACCCGATGGCGATCGAGATCAGGATTGCAGCCGCCACTGCCATGGTCACGGTCGACGGAGAGCGATCGAGGCTCAGGGCTAGTCCGAGGTTGGTGGTACCAGCGACGAGCGCCGCGACCATAACGAGGGTTGGTCGCTTGGCGTTGTTGCCCATTTGACTGACCGCTGGCTTGATGAATGCCCCTAACTCCGATCACTTGCTATCGGCACGATGTCGGCACTGACTAAAGCGACTGTTGTCGAAGTGACTAGTCACCCACGGCGCCGCTGCGCCCACGTGAGGAAGCGCTGGCGCGGCCACGAGTTGGCGACCCGCTTGTGCTCAAGCCATGCGCGCTGGGCATGGAGGACACCCGATGTCACCCTCCGGTAATCATTCGGATGGTGGGCGTCGGTGTTGATGACGAAGTCGATGCCGATAGAGGCGCCATTCCTGATCACGTCTGTCGAAGCGTCGAGACGGTCGAGGGCACCATTGATCTCGATGGCGGTCCCCGTCGCTGCGGCAGCGGCCAGGACCTTGTCCTCGTCGAATTTGATGCCCGGACGCCGCCCGATCATGCGGCCACTCAGGTGACCGATGGCGTTGACGCTCGGGTGCTCGATCGCCGCGATGAGCCGAGCCGTCTGGTCGGGGACTGCGAGGTCGAAGTGTGAGTGCACCGAGGCCACCGTCCAGTCGAACTGGGCCAGAAAACCGTCGTCGTAGTCGAGGCCCCCGTCGGCTCCGATGTTGAGTTCGCAGCCCCACAGCAGGGCCATGTCCGGGTACTGCTTTTGCAGCTTCTCGAGCTTGCGCCGCATGCCGAGCATCTGGCTCTTGGTCGCCCCGTTGATGGAGAGGTTCTCGCCGTGATCGGTGATCGCCAAGTACTCGAGGCCCCTTGAGGCGGCTGCCGCGACCATCACCGAGATGGGAGCTCGGCCGTCACCAGAGAGGTCGGAGTGCACGTGGAGGTCGCCCTTGATGTGCTTCTCTTCGACGACTCGCGGGAGCCGTCCTTCCGCTGCCGCTTGAACCTCGCCGGTGTCCTCCCGCATCGGGGGAGGCACGAACGTCAGCTCCAGGGCCTTGTAGATGGATGCCTCGGTGCGGGCCGCGACCACCTTCTCGATGTCGGAGAGCGAATACTCGTTCAGCGTCCAGCCCCGGTCGAGGGCGCGTTGGCGCAGGGCGATGTTGTGAGACTTCGACCCGGTGAAGTAAAGCACTGCCGCGCCGTAGACGCCGGGGTCGACGACTCGCAGATCGATCTGCAGGCCGTCTCGGGTGAGGATCGATGACTTCGTCTCGCCATGGGTGATGACCTCATCGGCGATGCCGAGGGTGACGAAGGCGTCGCTCACCGATTGGTGGTCCTTCGCCGCGACGATCACGTCGATGTCGCCGATGGTCTCCGAGAAGCGGCGGAGGCTTCCGCAGTACTGAACCGCCTTGACGCCTGGCACCTCTTGGAGGGCGGCGACTATCTCGGTGGCGATTGGCAGTGCCGCCGCGATCGGCGTTCGTCGGTCTTTGCCGTGCATGCCGAGCCGCTCGATGGCTGACTTCAGCTTGTCCTCACTCTTGGCCCCAAGACCAGGTACGTCGCGAAGTGCCTCCCGAGCGATGGCGCGGCGCAGGTCGTCGACGGTGTTGATGCCGAGCTCATCGCGAAGGCGGATCAAGGTCTTGGGTCCGAGGCCAGGTATCCGCGTCATCTCGACGAACGCAGGCGGATATGCCTTTCGGAGTTCGTCGAGCCTGGCGAACGAACCAGTGTCGAGATACTCGCGGATCTTGGTGGCGGTGCTCTTGCCGATCCCCTTGAGAGCAACCATCTCGGCCTCGGTCATACCAGCGATGGGGCTACGCAGGTCCTTGACGGAGGCCGCGGCGTTCTCGTAGGCGCGCACTCGAAAGGCCTGAGGATTGCCCTCCTCGAGTTTCATGAGGAGCGTCATCTCGTTGAGCATTCGGACGACGTCAGCGTTCGTTCGGGTCATGTGGGGACTCTAGATTCTCGGCTCACAAGCGCTGTGTCCGTAAACGCTTGTGAAGGAATGCACAAGGCTGATACCTTCGTATCTATGGCTGGCCCAATACCTCGAGCGACGGTGGCTCGCCTTCCTTTGTACCTGCAGTGCCTCGAAGCCATGTCGCAGGAGATCGTGTCGTCGGATCAGCTGGCGACCACCGCTGGAGTCAACTCCGCCAAGGTCCGCAAAGACCTCTCCTACCTGAGCCCGAAGGGAACTCGCGGGGTTGGCTACGACGTCAAGGAGCTGAAGCAACTCATCGCAGTGAAGCTGGGCAGGATGGCGTCTTCTGTGGTAGCGATCGTCGGAGCGGGCAATCTCGGCCAGGCCCTCGCCGACTACGAGGGGTTCGCCGACCACGGCTTCACCGTTGCTGCTCTCTTTGATGTTGATCCGAAGAAGGTGGGTGCCAGCGTCGGCGGAACGCGCGTGTATCACATCGATGAGTTGGAGTCGGTCATCGCTGCCGAAGCGATAGCTATCGGAATGATCACAACCCCGGAAGAACCAGCCCAAGAGGTTGCTGACAAGTTGGCCGAGGCGGGTGTTCGGTCGATTCTCAATTTCGCTCCTGCCATCCTCAAAGTCCCTGAAGGTGTCGAGGTGCGCCGGGTGGATCTATCAACCGAGCTTCAGATCCTCAGCTACTACCTCAACATCGAAAAGGACGTCGCCGGCTAGGACTGCCCCTCGGCGTCTGCCTGTTCCAGGCGGTTGAGGGCTGTCAGGAACATGGCGAAGAGAATCGCCGATCCAATCATCATGGCAAGGGACATGATCCTGAGCTGGAAGGCGTTGAGCCCCTCGAATTCGGCCGGCCTCGGGCCCCGCGGCACGGTCAGCACGAAGAGCAAGCCGTTGATGGCGCCCCAACCGGTCAAGGCCGCGCCGGCGATCAGGAAGCCAAGCCGGGCCCCGAGATTGGTGTAGAGCAGAAGGTACGTGGAGCCGGCGAACGTCAGCAGGGAGACGACGGCAATGAGGATGCCGGACCAGAACGTGTTCGACCAGATGTAGCGGGTGTAGGTGTCGCCTACCCAATCGCGCAGCGGGCCGACGAATGCAAGGGCGCTGAAGACGACCAAGGCAACGCCAAGCAACTCGAGTCGAGTCATTCCACGGTCGGAGTGCAGCATCACAATGCCCTCTCGTAGCGGACGATCAGCATGATGTCTTCCCTGCTCAACGTGAATCCGAATGCCGGCATCCACCCGCGGCCGAGACCGTTGACTCCGTACTCGGCGCTCTGCTCGGAGCCTTGGGCCACGAAGTCGAAGTGGTCCTCGATGTCGGGGAATTGGTTCAAGGCCTTGCCGTTGAGAAGCGAGGGACCCCAGGCACCGGAACCCGCCTCCTGCTGAAAGGGAACTCCTGCTGAGTACCCCGCGGTGTGGCAACGAGCGCAATGACTGTCGTACAAACCGACGGCTCGCCGGGCGTCCTCGAGGTTGCCGTCGAAGGCGTCGCCAGCGAGAGCCTCGAGGTCGACGAAGTATTTAGCGTCCGCCTGGGCCTCCTCCAGGTAGGCGAGCCCGACCTCGGCGGTCTCAACGAAGGCCGAGTTGCTGAGGGCAGCGACGCGCAGGTTGATGGCATCCACCTCGATGTCGATCAGCAACTGATCCAAGAACTCGATGTCGCGAAGTGGGTTGCCAGCACGATCTGCGTTGGTGAAGGCGTTGGCGGGGTCGAGGTCGATCAAGTAGTCGTCGTCCTCGGTGACCACTCCCCACTTTCGGAACAAGGCGGTCAACTGAACCTCGGCACTGTCGCCGAGGCCATCGCGGTCCGAGTCGCCGGCGCTCGCGGCGCACGCCAACCCAACCAACTCCGCGGAGTCATCCGTACACGTACCTGTTGCCGAGAGCAGCGCATTGATGGTTGCAGGAACGTCCTTGACCTCGTTCCAGATGCTGGGCTTGCTCTTGATCTCGTCGATGGCTGCCTGTTGCGCCTCAACGGCCGCGGCCACGGTTTCGCGTGCCCGGTCGATGCGATCGAGGGCGAGGTTGACCTTGGTGTCAACGGCACCAACCGCGACCGACTGGTCGACCTGGATGGACCGCAGGTAGGCGACCAGTTGGTCGATCTGCTGGCTCGTCAGCGATCCGCCCCCCTCGAGCCCGGCGGCAGGCATCGGCGTACCCCGTCGCCCGAAGGTGATCCAGAAGCGGATCTCGTCCTCGCTGTAGCGAAGGAAGACATCGTTGAGAGATGGAGTGAACCAGAGGGTCTCATTGCCGCTGCGGGCCTCGATGAAGGTGGCGCCACCCCCTCCACCGTCAGCTCCGTGGCATTGGAGACAGAAGAAATGGTCGTACCAATGAGCGCCCTCTTCGATGTCGTGTTCGACGCGGCTTTCCGTTGCCGAAGCCTGGCGGGAGGCCTCGCCGAGATAATAGATGGGGATGACAAGGGCCAGAACGGCCGAGCCGATTAGGGCAGAGAGAAGGACGGTGTTGACGCGTTTGCTCTCCAGCTCGTCGTCGGTCAGGAAGGGCTGAAGGTTCTGTGGGGTCGCCTCGAGGCGTTGCGGACGGCGGGCGTTGACAACAATGGCCGCCCAGATGAGCAAGGCGAACAGCGCGATGCCAACAACGACTGCGCCGATTCCCTCCACTTAGGTACTCCTCAGGCCAGGCATGAAGGGCCTTGCGGGTATTCGGCCGTCTTGTCCTTCGCCCTGGCAGTTTGCACGACTCCGCCGGTGTCGATGAGGAGCTTGCCGCTATCGCTGATGGAGATGGAGAAACGATCGAGGTTGCGCGGCGCGGGACCGGCCTGGTACTCCCCATGGAAGTTGTACTTCGAGCCATGGCAGGGGCACTCGAAGCCCTGCGACGAATCGCAGACCGGAACCCGGCATCCAAGGTGCACACAGCGCTGCCACAACGCCATCACTCCATCGACGACAACAACTTCATCGAACTGGCTCGCATCGAGCTCGCCTTGGAAGGGGACTATGTAGGCCTGAGCCGCCGGAAGGAAGAAGGGGGTAACGGTGCCGTCGGAGTTGACGAGCTGGAGCTTGATCTCGTTGAGGTCACCGCCCTCGATGACCGAACCGAAGGCTCCTGCCTTGAGCCGCGGCCAGAAGAAAGCGAGCCCGGCGAGGGTGAACTGGAGCAGGAACACTCCGAACACCGTGAGAACTGCCTTCCCGAAGAAGCCGCGCCGGGTGACGCCGTACTCCTCCTGCGACACAGCCGGCCGCGTCAGGAGGGGATCTTCGACGAGGGTCGGCTCCTGCGGCGGCGCCTCGCTCTCGGCTCCGGTGTTGGAGCCGACCGGTGCCAGCTCTTGAGGTACCAGCTCCTTGCTCCGTTTTCGATCGGCGGCCATGGCCCTTCTGTCCAGCTTGCCGACGGGAAGCTTGTCGCCGGACCGCTTGAACGCGATGGCGAAGATCCCAATGGCTGCCAGAACCGCTACTGCGGCCGCCGCCAACGCGAAGATCTGGGTGCTACTCATCAGAAGTCGAAGAACAATCCACTGTTCCACGGGAAGGTGAAGTTGAAGCCGGGACCCCTGAAGAAGGACCCGAAGATGGTCAGTAGGGCGGCAGCCATAAGGAAGAACGTGAAGATCATGATGGCCAGCTTGCGATCGGATGGGCGCGTTGACGGGTTCCGGTCAATATATGGAATCGCTGCCATGCCGGCGAGCCCGAGACCGGGCAGCAGCACACCGGCAACCTGGGGATCGAAGTAGGAGAGAACCTCCTGCAACCCCAGGAAGTACCAAGGTGCCTTGGAAGGGTTGGGCTGCTCGTTGAAGTTGGCCAGCTCAAGCAAGGGGGCATTGACGAAGACGGAGAAGATGACCAAACCGGCGGTCACCACCAGTAGCGCTACGAACTCGATGCCGAGGAGATGTGGCCATACGGCCACCTTGTCCTGGGGCTCGCCCTTGACCTGCTGGATTGGCGCCGCGCGCACGACAGTGAGGAGCCGCTGCGCCCTAACTCCCTCGGGGATGGCCGCAGGCGCAGCTGCTGCCGGTGCCGCCGCAGCTGCCGCCGCGACGGCGGGGGCAGGGGAGTCGGCAGCCGGGGCCGACGGGGTCACTCCGGCCATCTCGGCGAGTACCTCGTCGACAGTCCGACCGCTGGCCTTGGCTTTGGCCTCGGCCGAGCGCATGAGAAGCTTCTCGGGCATTCCGCTGGTGGCGGCCGCCGCCGCGGCTAGGTCGGCGCCGGACAGCGACGCAGCCGCAGTCGGGGGCGCGGCTGCGGCCTCTTCTGCCGGAGCCGGAGGCTCTTCGCCGGTCATCTCGGCAAGGACCTCCTCGACAGAGCGTCCGGTCGCCTTGGCCTTGGCTTCAGCGGAGCGGCGGAGAAGATGTTCGGGGATGCTCATCTAGAGCGGCCCCGAGATGCCGCCGTCCTTGCGGACACGCCAGAAGTGCACGGCCATGAAGATCACGATGATGAACGGAAGCGCAAGGACGTGTAAGACGTACCACCTCAACAGGGTGTCGGCGGTGACCGCGAGGTCGCCAAGAAGGGCGAAGCTCACCTGGGGTCCGAAGACAGGGGTATACGCCGCCATGTTGGTGCCGACGGTTACAGCCCAGATCGCCAGCTGGTCCCATGGGAGCAGGTAGCCGGTGAACGACAGCAGCAACGTGAGGAGAAGCAGTACGACGCCGATCACCCAGTTGAACTCCCGGGGCGGCTTGTAGGCGCCGTGGTAGAAGACGCGCGCCATGTGCAGGAACACTGTCAGGACCATCAAGTGGGCGCCCCAGCGATGGAGGTTGCGCACCAGGAGACCGAAGGCGACGCCTTCGTGGAGTTCGATGATGTCGAGGTAGGCCTGGGGGGAGGTTGGCCGGTAATAGAACATCAGGAAGATGCCGGTGATGGTCAGCAGGATGAAGAGGAAGAAGCTGGTGCCGCCAAGGCACAACGTGTACGAGAGCCGGACCGCGTGCCGCTTCACCTTCACCGGGTGCAGGTGGTAGAGCACGTTGTTCATGATCACGTAGGACCGGTTGCGGGGACTGTCGCTATAGCCATCGCGGAACGGCGAGCCGGGTCGGAAGATCGATGACCACACCTGAGAGGCCTTGACCTTCTGGCCGACCGCTCCCAGCCGCTCTTTCAACCCTGTTCCCGTCTTCTCTTCAGCCATTACCAGCGCATCCCGTAGCTATACCCGTTCTTGAAATCCCGTTGTCCGCTATCCGTGTGCCACGGCGGTAGGTCCGCGACCTCCGCAGTGGCGGCGAGCGACCCCTCGAACTTGCCGAGCGTAATCACTCCGGTCGGGCATCTGTCGATACACAGCGCACATCGAGTGCACTCGTCTTCGTCCACGACGAACATACCGACCGCCAACCCGTCCGAGTTCGGATCGGCGGTGCCGACGGCCTCGGTGACTGACTCGACGGAAAGGTAGTGGATGCACTTCCAGGGGCAGATGTCGACACAGCCTTCGCACAGGATGCACTCTGCCTGATCGATGTGAAGGAACTGCTTGGGTTTGACGGAGGCTGCCATGAACGAACCGTCGACCTCGACGAGCTGGTAGTCGTCGCGAAAGGGTGGTGTCTCGAACCAGACATCGGTCTTCGCCATCAGCGGTCACCCTTGATGACGGGTCGGCCGTAGTCCGAAAGCACAGTTGGTTTCTCTACCGGCCCGCGCTTGGCCCGCTCTTGCACCTGATAGATCCCGACCAACATGGCGACCAAGACCCCAGCGCTGTAGCCGCCGGAGACGGCGTCCTTGATAGCCCCGTAGCTGATCGAGAGAGAGTTGTTGAGCGTCAGCCAGCGGGGAAGCGTGAACGCGACTTCTTGGGAGGTCCACTGGAACTCGCCTTGGGTCAGCGCCAACCACTCGTTGGGGATGATGGCGAACCACACCAGTGTCTCGAGCGTGAAGAGGGCTGCTCCGACGCTGGCTCTGGCCCACGTCATCGGCTTGTCCCAGATCCAGACGACGACGACTCCGGCGATCAGAATCTGGCTGCCGACCAGCGACACGATCTTGGCGCCGATAACCCATTGCCATCCTCGCGGGACGTGCGGATAGATCTCTTGATTGAGCGAGTTCAACTCGGGCAAGCCGGTGAAATGGACAGCCATGAAGCCGCCAGCGAACACCGCGGCTCCGCCGATTACGGCGAGCAATCCGAGTCGTCGTAGCTGTGCGCGGTCCAACGCGTCCTTCCGCCTGTCAGGGGCGGTCATTGTATTCGTGCCTTTATGGCTGTGAAATCCATTGGCGATGCCTTTGAATATCCCAATGTGGGTCGTGACAATTAAGCTCGC
>JAZFSG010000140.1:0-16816 GCA_036446035.1 Acidimicrobiia bacterium
CGGTGGCCGTGTCTTCTTCGGCTGCCGCAACCAGAGCCCGGATGCCGAGGTCGAGCGCTCCCTCCTCGTCGAGCCCTTCTTGGTAGTTGGCGCGGAGGTGCGAGGCTGCCTCCATGCTCCCCGAGCCCGTGGCAGCGAAATCCTGTTCCTCGTAACGGCCGCCGACAACGTCAAAGCTGTACAACCTGCCGACGCCGAGGTCGGTGTCGTAGCCGGCGAAGATGGGAACGACGACAAGTCCCTGCATGGCGAGCGGAAGCTGTTGGCGCACCATTCGCGCCAAGTAGTTGGACTTGCCCTCGAGGCTCAAACGACTGCCCTCGAGCTTTTCGTAGTGCTCGAGTTCCGTCTGGAACAGGCGAGTCAGCTCGATGGCTATGCCAGCTGTTCCCGAAATGGCGACGGCGCTGAAGGAATCTGCTGCGTAGACCTTCTGCACGCGGCGATGGGCAACGACATTGCCAGCTGTCGCCTGTCGATCGCCGATCATCACGACGCCGTCGGCGTATCGGAGCGACAGAACCGTCGTAGCTTCGGCGGCATCGACGACACCGGCACCGAGGTCCCACGAAGGCATCAGGCCATGGGAGCCGAGGACAGAGGTGAAACTCGAGTCGGGAGTGACGGCACCGAGAGGCAGGCCACGCGAGGAACCCGATTCGTCGTTCACTCGCCGCCCTTCTGGACGTAGTTCTTCACGAACTCTTCGGCGTTCTCCTCGAGTACCGAGTCGATCTCATCGAGAAGGTCGTCGATCTTCTCAGTGATCTCTTCTCCTTGGGGCGCAGCCTCCGTCGTGACCGACTCGTCCGACTCAGTCGTCTGCGGCTTCTGCTGTTTCTTCTGCTCGGCCATCGTCACCTCCAAGGGCACGTACGAGGGATGCGGCATCGGGGCTGGAATCGAGGAGAGACTGCGTTCGATCCCGGGTTCCTCGAAGCGGCTCCATCATAGGCACCCGCTTCAAGCTGTCCTCGCCTACGTCGAAGACGAGAGAATCCCAGTTAGCAGCGACCAACGACGATGAATACTGGGCGACGCACTTGCCGCGGAAGTAGGCCCTGGTCTCGGGCGGCGGTTCGCCGGCGGCTTCGACTATCTCGTCGTCGGTGAAGAGGCGGCGAATCCGTCCGGCCTTCACGAGCTTGGAGTAAAGGCTCCGCTCCGGGTCAACGTCGTGATACTGCAGGTCGAGCATGCGCATCTTGGCATCGCCCCACTCGAGGCCGTCGCGTTCCTCGTACTCGCGGAGCAACCGGAGCTTGGCGGCCCAATCGAGACGGTCGGCGGCAGACATCGAATCCGCCTCGAGGTCGATGAGCACACTCTCCCACTCGGTCAAGACCAGGTCGAATGATGAGTGCAGATCCACCGTGCGGGCGTATTTGGATGCCCACTCGAAGTACCGCCACTGCAACTCCAAGGCCGTCGCAGTACCGCCCTCACCGAGATCGAGGGGAAGACGAAGATCTGTGTCGTGGCTGACACGCCATGTGGACGCCACCGGATCTGCGAGGCGTAAGGCGTCTTCGATAGCACCATCCTCGATGGCGGCCAGCACCAACGAGGCGGTCCCCAGCTTGAGGAACGTCTGAACCTCAGAGAGGTTGGCGTCGCCGATGATGACATGAAGACGTCGATACTTCGTCGGGTCGCCGTGCGGCTCGTCGCGAGTGTTGATGATCGGCCGCTTCAGGGTCGTTTCCAGCCCGACCTCCTCCTCGAAGAAGTCCGCCCGCTGCGTCAACTGATAGTCAACGGGCGGTCGCCCGTTCTCCGAACCGACCTTGCCGGAGCCGGTGAAGACCTGCCGGGTGACCAGGAAGGTCGTCAGGAACCTGACGATGTCGGCGAATGGCAGATCGCGGCTCATCAGGTAGTTCTCGTGGGATCCATACGAGTTGCCCTTGCCGTCGCTGTTGTTCTTATGGATCATCATTCGTTCGTCGACGCCAAGCATCCGCTGTGACTCTCTGGCAGCGGTCGCGATGATGATCTCCCCGGCCTTGTCGTACAGGGCGGCTTGCCACGGGTTGATGCACTCCGGAGAGGAGTACTCGGGATGGGCGTGATCCACATACAGACGAGCTCCGTTGGTGAGCACTGCATTAACGAGGCCCGTCTCGAGATCGGCTGGCGGCTCGGCCTCGATACCGAATCCGCGGGCGTCGCGACCGGGCGACTCCTCCTCGAGCGACCACTGGATCCTGGCCTGGCCGCCGATGTAGGAATTGACCACCATCGACGACGCCATAACGGGGTTGAAGTCGGGTTGACCGCGTACGGCAATGCCAAACTCCGTCTCGGTCCCAAGGACTTTGGGTATGGCCATAGTCCCTAGAGGTACTGGCCGGTGGTAACCGCTTCGATGCTGCGGCTCTCTCCGTCGCCCTCGATGAGCGTGCGCACATAGACGATGCGCTCGCCCTTCTTGCCAGAGATGCGGGCCCAGTCGTCGGGGTTGGTGGTGTTGGGCAGGTCTTCGTGCTCGCGGAACTCCTGGCCAACTGCCTCGATGAGGTCTGAACCACGGATACCTGTTCCGGTTTCGGCGATCTCGCGCTTGATCGCTTCCTTCTTGGCCCGGCGCACGATGTTCTCGATCATGGCTCCAGATGAGAAGTCCTTGAAGTACAGCACTTCCTTATCACCGTTGGCATATGTGACCTCGAGGAAACGGTTCTCGTCGTCGCTCGAGTACATGTGCTTCACCGCGGCATCCACCATGGCGTCGGCTAGAGCGGCTTTCGAGCCGTCGTAGCGTTCGACTTCGACGGCGTCGAACGGCAGCGTGTCTTTGAGGTAGATGCGGAAGATCCGCCGTGCTGCCTCTTCGTCTGGGCGTTCGATCTTGATCTTCACGTCGAGGCGCCCAGGCCGGAGAATCGCCGGGTCGATGAGATCCTCACGGTTGGAGGCACCGATCACGATGACGTTCTTGAGCGACTCGACTCCGTCGAGCTCAGAAAGGAGCTGGGGAACGATCGTCGACTCGACGTCCGATGAGATGCCTGTGCCCCTTGTGCGGAACAACGAGTCCATCTCGTCGAAGAAGACGATGACCGGCACACCTTCGTCCGACTTCTCCTTGGCCCGTTGGAAGATGAGCCGGATCTGTCGCTCGGTCTCACCGACATACTTGTTGAGCAGCTCGGGGCCCTTGATGTTCAAGAAGTAGGAGCGGGCGTCGTCTTTTCCGGTCTTGGCGGCCACGGCCTTGGCCAGAGCATTAGCGACAGCCTTTGCTATCAGGGTCTTGCCACAGCCGGGGGGCCCATACAGCAAGACGCCCTTAGGCGCCGCCAGCTCGTAGAAGTCGAAGCGATCCTTGTGGAGGTAGGGAAGCTCGACGGCATCCTGGATTGTTTGTATCTGCTCGCTGAGCCCGCCGATCTCCTCATAGGTGATGTCGGGGACCTCTTCGAGAACGAGCTCTTCGACCTCGGGGCGCACAAGACGCTCGAAGACGAGCCCGGTACGCGAGTCCATGCGCACGTAGTCGCCGATGCGGATGAAGGTGTCTACGAGATTTGCCGCCCTGTCCACAACCCGCTCTTCGTCTCCCCTGGTGAGGACAACAAGCCGTCCGTCCTCGAGGATGTCGCGCAGGCGCACGACGTCCCCGTGCGGATCGAACGACCGGACGTCAACGATGTTGTAGGCCTCATTGAGCAACACCTCTTGACCGCGATCGAGCTGCTTGACTTCGATGGAAGGCTCCGCGTTGACACGAAGCTTGCGGCCCTGTGTGGAAACGTCGACCGTGCCATCCGTGTTGACTGCCAGGACCGTGCCAAAGGGATTCGGTGGAGTGGTTAGTTTCTCGACCTCCTCGCGAAGGAGAGCCAGCTGCTCGCGGGTCTCTTGGAGGACGGCTTCGAGCTTCTCGTTCTGCGCCGTGCCCTGCGCGAGATGGTTCTTGGTCTCGGCGAGGCGCTCCTCGAGAACCCGAACCCGCCGGGGCGCATCCTGGAGCCGACGACGGAGTATGGCGATCTCCTCTTCGAGCATCCTGATGGTGCTTTGCGGATCTGCGGGATCGCTGTCGGTCGTCATGAAGTCGTCCATGAATATCTATCGGTGTGATGGCCCTGAGCTTGCGCAGTATATGGACACCTCAAGATTCGCCTACGAGCTCCGTTTGAGGGTTGAGCCGGTACCTACGGCGGATACAATCGCTCCGCTTACCCCGAGGAGGAGCAACCGTGAAAGTCTGGATCGATCAGGATCTTTGCACCGGCGATGGCCTGTGCGAAGAGATAGCACCTGACGTCTTCGTCCTCCTCGACGACGGCCTGGCGTACGTCCGCGAGGGCGACAAGGTGTTCGCCACGGCTGAGGGCAACCCCGAAGGTGCCGAGGGGCTGGCGTTGGTTCCGGCCGGCCAAGAAGAGCTCACCATCGAATCCGCCGAAGAGTGCCCCGGGGAGTGCATCTTCATCGAGCCCTAATTGGTTCAACTATTCGCCTCAAACAGCCCCCTCCGGGGGCTGTTTGGCGTTTCGGGGGTCAACGAGGCGGCCCGCAGTGATGAACCCTGTGTGGCCGACCATGCGGTGTTCAGGGCGGACAGACCGACCGTCGATCGCCCACTCCCTCATCATGACTTCCATCGTCATCGTGTCCATGAAGCGCTCGCGCATGACTTCGCGCAGGCGCTCGACCTGGGGCACGGTAGGAAGGTAGGACACCAGCACCCCGCCGGCAGCCAGCGCCTTCTCGGCTGCGGTGACTGCTTCCCAGGGCGCCGGGATGTCTAGGACGATCCTGTCGGGTTCGACGTCGAGGACGGCGTCGACGACCTCTCCGTCGCGTAGCTCCAGCTGCGGCGGGATGCCTCCGAAGAACCGGCTGATCACCTTCCTGGCGTGGGCCGCATGATCCGGACGACGCTCGACGCTGACCACGCGCCCCTCGGGGCCAACCGCTCTCGCCAGCGCCATCGAAAGTGCCCCCGAACCCGTGCCTGCTTCGACAACGGTCATGCCCGGCCCGATGTCGCCCCAGACGATGATGGGCCCGACATCCTTTGGATACACCACCTGGGCACCGCGCTTCATCCGAAGGACGTAGTCAGCCAGCCGCGGGCGAAGAGCGACGATCTTGGCATCTGTGCTCGTCGACAGCCGGACGCCCTCTTCGCGGCCGATGATGGCGTCGTGGGGAACGACGCCTGAGTGGTACTGGAATGTGGTACCTGTTCGCAGTTCGATCAGGTAGTGCCTTCCCTTGGCATCGATCAGAAGGCAACTCTCACCGTCGACGAACGGCGGGTTCACGAAAGGAGCGCGGCGATGGTTCCACCGACGACGCTGAGAACCATGGCTGCCACCACGACGATGATCGTGATTCGAACGAATCGGTCTTGGTTACGCATACGACAACTCTAGGTAGGCTCGGGCCATGTTGATGTTCGGTCTCAATCGCTTGGCACGTGGACTCCGGTCGTCCAATCCGGCTCTAGCGGTGGCAGGCCTCGCTATCGCTGTCGTTGGCTTCGCCAGATCGCGCCGCGGCAGCACCGACAAGGTGCTTCTGTATTCCAGAGAGCTCAAGCCGGGCGAAGAACTGCTGTTCAAGCTCGCCGACTAGCAACCCCGTCTGGTAACCCCGTCTGGTAACCCTGGTTAGCCCCGCACCTCGTAGACCTCGATACGCGATTTGCCCTTGCCGCCCTTGCGGCGCCCCATGAGGAAAGCCAGGATCACGACGACGGCAACAACCAGCGCAGCTGCGAGCGTGACGTTGCGAGCGTTGCCTTTGGTTTCATCGAAGGCGCTCTGGATCTCACGGAGCTTGGCCTCGAGGTCATCTCGCTGCACGCTCATCGGCTGACCCTCGCCACGATGATGCCTGCAACCGCCGCCAGCACCAGAGCAGCGGTCACGTAGGCGAGACCGCTCCACATCTGATGATCCGGCTCCCCCGGCATGGCGTCGATGAGCAGCCGCACTCCGGCTACCGACAGGAAGATGACCGCCAGGGCCGAGGCGAATGCCGACGCCATCCCGACGCCGGCGTGGCGCCCGAGAAGTTGAGCACGCCCGACCGTCTCCTGGCGGAGGTATTCCTTCGACATGTCAACGAATTCATTGACAAGCTCGGGGATCTCTTTCGTTGCTCCCATCATGACACTCCCATCACCCTCTCGAGCAAGTCGACCTCTCTTTCGAGCAAGCTCTCCTCACGCTCGAGCCTGCTGCGAGGCGTCGGCAACTCAAGAAGATCTTGGCGCTCCGGACTCAGAAGCCGTAACAGCGAGGCTACCTGGTATGAGGCCGTGGCGGGGTCCGAAGAGGGCTCGAAAAGCACGTCACCGCCGTAGCCCGACTCGGCGGATACCACCGAATAGCGACGAAGGCGGAGCTTTACCGAATCCAAGAGGTCTGGGCAGTCCTCGTCCGGGCCGTCGTCTAGTAGCTCGACCAATGCCGACGGGTACGGATTCTCGGCGAGGCGATCCAGCACCTCGAAGCGCTGCTCCCCCACCATCGCCAGGACACAGCGCCCTTCGTCGGTGGTGCGGCTTTCTGCGATTCGAGCGACCGTTCCGACTTCGTGATACGTGGCCCCAGAGCCGACCTCGCTGCCGTCGCGGATCAGAACGATGCCAAAACGATTGTCGACGAGATCCTCGAGCATTGTTAGATACCGCTTCTCGAACACATGGACGAGGGCCAGTTCGCCCGGAAAAAGGACTCGCTGCAGTGGGAATACGGGAAGCGCCAGCATCGATACGAGTCTATGAGGAGCACCACCTCCCTCCGAAAAGACGCCTCGTTCCGAAGAGAGGGCGCCCGAGAGGGTCACGAAAGTACGATGGCGGCTCCGATGATCCCACGCCCCCAGCTAGAGGGCTTGCGCCGCACCGGCCTTGCTCATAGGAACTACCGGCCGTTGATGTGGGGCCAGTCCATCTCGTTGTTCGGCGACTACATCGCGTTCGTCACCCTCCCTCTCTTCGTCGTACGGCTAACAGGATCCGAGCTCGATCTCGGACTGACCACCGCGTTCGAGACGCTTCCCATGTTGTTGTTCGGCCTGGCCGCAGGCGTCTGGTTAGACAGGGCCAGCCTGCGCCGAGCACTCGTCTTCGCCGACTTCGCCAGAGGCGCGGCGTTCGCGCTGTTGGCGCTTGCCGTCGCGTTCGACGTTGCCAACGTCGTCACGGTCTTCGCCGTCGCCTTCGTTGTTGGGTCGATGACCTCCATTTTCGACTCCGGCCTTCAGGCCTATCTGCCGGTGGCACTCACCGAGGACATGCTGATAACGGCTAACTCCCGCCTGCAATTGGCCCGAACGTTGGCCTGGACGACGGGCGCCGCAACTGGCGGGTTGCTGATGGAGATCGCCGGGCCAGCAACTGCCTTCCTGCTGAACGCTGCCACATTCGTGGTGTCTGCCGCGCTCCTGTTGGCGATGCGTGATGCCAATCCCCGCAAGACCGAGGTTTCTGAGCCGCCGACCAAAGCGCTGCGAGCCGGCATCGCCCATCTGTGGGGCGACAAGCGTCTCCGGTACGCAACACTGGGAGCTGCCTTCGCCAATTTCATGGTCATCCCCTTCGAGGCGACACTCGCTCTCTTTGGTCAGGAGGATCTTGGCCTCAGTGAAGCCGGTGTCGGATGGCTGTATGCCACCCAGGGCCTGATCGGCGCCGCCGGCGCCCTGGTTGCCGATCGGGTCGCCAAGAGACTCAAGCTGGGAAGGACGTTCATCATTGGCCTCGCCCTCATGGGCGTCGGACTCGTCGCCACCTCGATCTCGACCAGCTTCATCGCGGCCCTCCCCGTTGGCCTGGTACTCATCGGCGTCAGCTGGGTGAACGTCGCACTGGCGACTCTGCGACAGCGCTTGACGCCCCCCGAGCTCTTGGGGCGCGTCGCCGCAGCGTCACGCACCATCGCCTGGGCTGGCATGCCTGTCAGCGGAGTCGTCGGTGGACTGCTCGGGGAGCGGATCGGGCTTGGGCCTCTCTACACAGCTGCCGGAGTCGTCGTCGGCGTCGTCGTCGCCTGGTTAGCGACAAGTCCGCTGTGGAGGCAGCCGGTATCTGTCGTCTCGGCGAAGTCACCTCGCTAGCGAGGGGTTAGGGAGCGTTCGTTGTCGGCGCCTTCAGGTACCCAGCGACGCTTGGCCCGGACGCTGGTGGGTCTCGCCACCGACGTTGGCCGGCGGCGGTCCAGCAGCTCGGCTAGCGGCACCCGCAGGCACAGCAGGATTCCGGCGACGATGGCGATGGCCCCGAAGAATCGAATGGCGGTGGCGATGGTTCCTGCAGCCGCCAACCCGTCGAGCTCGCCGGGGCCGAGAAGATAGGCCCAGTCGTGGTAGCCCCCGATGAGGGGCAGACGCTGGAAGGGAGCATCCGCGACGTAGATGGCAACGTCGTATGCGGACGTCCCTGCCCAGGCGGCACACACCCCGGCACCAACGGAGTCGCGGCGTATGAACAAGAAGTACACCGACAGTCCAAGGGGCACTGCGATCTGCAGAAACGACCCTGCCAGCGTATGGATGAAGCGACCGAAGCCCATCGCCAGCATGTGCCCGAGCTCATGGAGCCCGAGGTCGACACCATCGAGCAACGGTACCTCTGCCCTGGCGACCATCGGGAAGTAGGCGATGGCGACGCAGAAGAGCGCGCCGGCGATACCCGCTGCATAACGGCGTTCCATAGTCGTTCTTCGGCAACTGCCTGAGGCCGCTGAAGGCCGCGGTTCCGGATACCCTTCCCCTTCATGGCTCGACGTCGCGTGCTCTCTACTGCCGCGGGCACCCGCCACGAGGCCTTCGGGCCCACCGAATGGGGCCTGCTTGCCGCAACCTCACTCATCTGGGGATCATCATTCCTATTCATCGCCGAGGGGCTCGAAGCATTCGAGCCAATGGTGGTGACCTGGGTGCGGGTGCTTCTGGGGGCTATTGCCCTTGGGGTACTGCCACGGTCGAGGGCCAGGATCGACCGCGAAGACTGGCCTCGAGTCATCCTTCTCGGGCTCGTCTGGATGGCATTCCCCTTGACGATGTTCTCGATCGCCCAGCAATGGGTGGACTCGGCGCTGGCGGGAATGATCAACGGCGCGGTGCCACTGTTCGCCGCAGCCGTCGCTGCCATCCTGCTGCGACGGCTGCCCCGCGGTCTTCAGGTCATCGGGCTCCTGACCGGCTTTCTCGGAGTAGTGCTCATCGCAGCGCCGTCACTGAGCGAGGGGGGCTCAACGGTCACCGGAACCCTGCTCATCCTGGTTGCGGTGGCGTCATACGGGCTGTCCGTGAATCTGACGGTCCCCCTACAACAGAAGTACGGGGCGCTACCCCCGATAAGCAGGGCGCAGTTGGCGGCCCTCGTCATGCTGACGCCGTTCGGCATCGCCGGCATCCCCGCATCGAGTTGGCAATGGTCAAGCGCTTTCGCCGTGCTGAGCCTTGGCGTCCTCAGCACCGGCCTGGCCTTCGTCGCGATGGCGAACCTGGTCGGAAGGGCCGGCGCTACACGCGGCGCCGTCGCTATCTACTTCGTACCGATATTCGCCATTCTCGCGGGCGTGATCTTCCGGGACGAGAGAGTCGCCGCTCTGTCGATGCTCGGCATCGCTCTCGTTCTCGCCGGTGCCTATCTCTCGAGTCGGCGAGAGACTTAGCTGCCCCTCCTAGTCGTCGTACCTAGTCGCCGCCGAATGCCGGTGGCCGCTTTTCCAGGAATGCGGTGACCGCTTCTCCCAGATCGTTTGACGCCAGGAAGGCCGCGTTCCACACAGCGCCGTAGTCAAGCGCCTCCGCCACCGACGAGTCCTCCGTCGCCCGCAACACCGCCTTGACACCCTGGACTGCCAGCGACGAGTTGGCGGCGATGGCGGCGGCAAGGTCGTGTGCCTGCCTGTGCAGTTCATCGACGCCGCTGTACACGTGGGTCACCAGCTTCATCTCCAGCGCCTCAGTAGCTTCAACGTCACGTCCTGTGAACGCCAGCTCGGCGACCCAGCCGGGGTCGACGATCCTCGGCAGTCGCTGCAGGGTCCCAACATCGGCAACCATCGCCATCTTGGTTTCCCTGATAGAGAAGATGGCGTCAGCGGAGGCGAGGCGGATGTCTGCGGCCGTGATGAGGTCAACTGCTCCCCCGATGCAATACCCATGGATGGCCGCGACAACGGGTTTCGGGCAATCTGCGACCGACGTGATCGCAGCCTGCATGTGCTGTATCTGCGCCAGTCGGACCTTGGCGCTGGCGGCCGACGAGCCGTCGCCACCGCCGAGCATCGTCGGGCTGAATTCCACGAGGTCAAGACCGACACTGAAGGCACGACCCTTGCCGGCGAGCACGACAACGCGTACGTCGTCGTCGGACGCCAGCTCGGCCATAACTGCAGGAAGTCCGTCCCAGAATGCGGCCCCCATCGCATTTAGCTTCTCCGGGCGGTCGAGCCACAGCGTGGCGATGTGGTCCGTCTTGGAGGTAGTGAACATGATCGCGAGCCTAGAGTCTCACAGATTTTTCGGTGCCTACCATCGCCGGATGGAAGAACTGATCGCTGCTCTGCGCGTCGAAGGTATGCGGATAACCGAATCCCGCAAGGCCATCTGCGAGGTCGTAGCAGCCGCAGGCGACGAGCACCTGAGCGCTGCCGACGTCGGAGAGCGAGCGCGCCAGACACTCGGACGTCCCGTCGACCAGAGCACCGTCTATCGAACGCTCGACACCCTCGAAACCCTTGGCTTCCTCCATCACGTCCACCTCGGTCATGGACCCGGCGTCTTCCATCTATCCAAAGGCGCCGGGCACCACCACCTGGTGTGTGAGAACTGTGGGGCGGCCGTGGACGTTCCTCTCACCGATGTCAGCCCGATTCTGGACAAGGTCGCGGCTCAGCATGGGTACACCGTGCGCGGCGCCCACTTCGCCTTGACCGGGCTTTGCGGTGACTGCCAAACCGCCTAAAGCGAAGGGCGACCATACCGATTATCCTTATTGCAAGTCAGTCGCAATAAGGATGGATCAATGACACTGGGCCTGATCGCTTCGGCGTTCCTCCTGGGCCTACGCCATGGCATCGATTGGGACCACCTGGCGGCCATCAGCGACATCGCAGCCAGCCAAGACACACCACGCCGCGGCGTTGTCCTGAGCACCCTCTACGTGATCGGCCACGCCGCCGTCGTGTTCTCGATCGGCGCCATCGCCATCGTCACCGGCCAACACCTCCCTGGCTGGGCCGATGCCGCCATGGGCGTCATCGTGGGGTGGACCCTGGTGATCCTCGGTGTCTACGTTGGCTACACGCTCATCCGCCACCGTGGTTCCATGCCGCTGCGAAGCCGCTGGATGATCGTGCTATCGGCCGTACGCCGGGCATACATAGCCGTCCGCGTCAGGTTCACCACAGCGACCGCAGAGCCCATCGTCCACGAGCACGACCACAGCGGTATGACGAGCTTCCATCACGATGGCGATGAGGCGCCGGTAGGGGGAAGACTCCCCAGCCACGGCCACCGCCACTCCCACGACCCGGCGCAGGAGCCCTTCACCGACTACACAACGAAGACCGCCATCGGCATCGGGATGCTTCACGGAATCGGTGCCGAGACCCCAACCCAGGTGTTGGTGTTCCTGGCAGCCGCCGAAGCCGGCGGCACGCTGGCCGGCATGTCCGTGCTGACGGCGTTCCTCGCCGGCCTCGCCATTGCCAACTCCGCCATCACATTCGGGGCGACCTTTGGTTTCCTTGCTTCGAGTGGGCGTCGCTGGGTGCACACCGGCCTAGCCGGAGTCACCGCCGTCGTGAGCCTTGTCGTGGGTGCCCTTCTCATCGCCGGTCAGGACGGGGCTCTACCCGCCCTCTTCGCCGGATAGTCCCGCCCGGAGCGCCTAGCCTCTCATCGTGCGCTACCTCGACGCCGCCGCTACCCGCGCCGCCCTATCAATGCAGGACGCCATCGAGGCCATGCGCGCGGCCTTCTCGGACGATCGCGAGCACCCGCCGCGAGTAGCGCTTGCTGGATCCCTGTTCATGCCGGGCCGAGTGGGTTCGGTGACAGGCATCAAAGTGGTGTCGACGGTCCCCGGGAACCCTGTAGGCATCGTTGTTGCCTTCGGTCCCGACGGCGCCCCCTTGGGAATTGTGGACGGGCCGACCCTCACCGCCATCCGCACCGCCGCTGGCGCCGGACTCGCCACCAGCCTCATGGCTCCTGAGGAGTCGTCCGTCATGGCCATGCTGGGGGCGGGTGCCATGGCGGCAGACCAGGTAGCAGCGGTGCGAGCTGTGAGGCCCATCGAGAGAGTGCTCGTCTGGAGCCGCACGCCTGGCAAAGCCGACCTACTCGCCGAACTCATCGGCGCCGAGGCGGTCAAGAACGCAGGCGCCGCGGTTGCACAAGCGGACATCATCACGACGGCTACGCCGGCGACCACGCCGCTGTTCGCGGAAGGCGATGTCCGTGTCGGGGCACACATCAACGCCGTGGGCGCATTCACGCCCGGGATGATCGAGGTGCCGCCGGGCCTGACGCAACTGGCGTTCACCGTTGTCGATGACACGGACGCTGCCGCTGCCGAAGCGGGCGACCTGCTACAGGCATCAAAGGCACCAGACGCCACGATTGGTGACCTTCTCGCCGGAAGGGCCGCGGTTCCATCTGGACTCACAACGTTGTTCAAGTCGGTGGGAATCGCCAGTCAGGACGTCGCAGCAGCCGAGGTCGCGCTGCGCCATGCCGCCGAGACGGATCTAGGCGTCGAGCTCTAGGAGGCGGGCGCCAGGAAGGCTTCGATCTTGGCCTGTGCCGCTGCAGTGACCTGGTTGGTCAGGTCGCCGAGAGCACGAGCAACAGCCAACTCCTCCCCTATCACCGGAATCGGCTTGTCGTGGGTCCGACGGTGTGCTCGACCCTGCGCCACGAACTCATCGCCTTGGAGATAGAGCGTCGCCCGGACGATCGTGTCCGTCTCATCTTCCTCAAGATGGATATCGATGGTCAGGTCCAGTTGTTCCATGTCACCTCCTCCACACAAGAGTGGACCATGCGCCAGGCCATGGGCTAGGGCCTTTCGTCACCTGGAACGCGGACCCCCGGATTGAGCAGGCCGCTGGGGTCGTACTGCTTCTTGATCGCCCTCATCTCCGCGATGTCCTCGGAGCTCTCGGTCAGATGAAGCAGGTGTGCCTTGGCGATACCTATCCCGTGCTCTCCAATGATGCTGCCGCCGACGTCCGCCACGACGTGATAGATCGCCTCATCGACGCGATGGTCCGATGGGTCGGCCCCCGTGATGTTCACGTGGAGATCACCATCGAGGAGGTGGCCGTAAACGAACGTTGCTGCGCTGGGATAGAGCGCCGCCACAGCCTCGCCGGCGCCTGTCGCGAAGTCGTCCATGCGTTCCTGGGGCAGCCGTACATCCGCCTTGATCGGAACGCCAAGTCGAATGATGGCGTCAGTGTGACCCTCTCGATAGCGCCATAGCCGCTCTCGATCGCTTGTCGATGACGCAACGGCAACCGCATCTTGGGCGACAGACTCCAGGGCCCCGGCGAGTGCTTCTAATTCGCCGGCAGCCTCTATCAAGAGATAGCAGCTGTGGCTTTGTGGCAGCGGATCGCCGAGCTCGAAGGCGGCGCACACCTGGTCGAGCCCATTGCGGTAGAAGAACTCGGCCGCCTCGATGTTGCCGATCCTGCGCACGATGGCGTTGGCTTCGGCCGCCGAACCGACACCAACCAGGGCCGATACGGTCGTTTCGAGGGGCGGCAGCAACCGCAATCGCGCCCTCGTGATAATGGCCAGCGTTCCCTCGCTTCCGGCGATCACGGCAAGCAGCTCGCCACCCATCTCCAGTTCGTCCACGATGGTTCCGTCGGCAAGCACGCACTCGACGCCGAGAAGCTGTTCGCCCATGCTGCCGGCGACCGCGGCATGGGCGCCAGCGGCGTTCGTTCCGATCATCCCGCCAACGGTCGCCGAGTCTCGGGAGGCGATGTCCAGGGGAAAACGACGACCATGGGCGGAAGCGACCGCCCTAAGGTCGGAGAGCACTACTCCGGCGTCGACCAGAACGCTCTCCCCATCGATCTCGATACCGTCGAATCGACTCATGGATAGAACGAGTTCGCCGCCACGCGGTGTGCTGCCGCCGACGAGACTCGTCTTTCCACCCTGGGTGACAACGGCTACGCCCGCCTCCGTACACAGCCGCATGATCTCTGCGATCTGAGTGGCGTCGGCCGGCCGAACAACAGCCAGGGCCTGGCCTCGATAGCGGCCGGTGTAGTCCTGCTGATCGACGCTGGGCGGATCGGTGAAGATATGTTCGGCTCCGACCACCGAGGCTATGGAGTCGACGAGATCGATCATCATCGCAGCGTAGGACCGCTTCTACCGAACTGGTCGAGCCTCAATCACGCTATCGATGATGCCTTCGGCAAAGGGTCCGCGAGCTAGCCGCATCCTGCCGTCGGAGTCGGCCGGTTCCCCGGCCTCAAGGAGAGCCTTGCCAAGGGTGTGCTGATCGAGAGGGAAGCTGTGCCACCTGACCGACCGCAAGCCAGCGATCTCGTCACGTTCATGCATCGTCGCCCGTGTTTCCACCCAGTGCTCGCCTAGGGCGTAGCCCTCCCGATAACGGTCGGTGTCGTCGAGGGGGCGGGGTTCGAATCCCTTTACCTCAGCAGGTTCGATGCGGCTGCCGCTGAGTGCCTGGAGGATGGCCTCTTCGGTCACCCGAGCAATGGAGATGCCTGCTTCCTTGGCGTCAGCGATGAGACCGTCCGGCAACCTGAAATGAACGTGCGCCATAACTCCCTCTCGAGAGCATAGGATGCAACAACTCTCCGTGGTTGCCAAGCAACAACACGTAGCCACACGGAGGGACTAGTCATCGCCACACAGGACTCAGGAAGACCAGTCTCCGGCGGCTGCGCCGCCTGTTGCCGCCATGATCTCGCTCCCCGCAACATCGACGGAGTCTCCAGCGGGCCACAGCCCGGCTTCTTCGGCGACCGACGCCCTACCACCACCGCTCCCCCATGCCACGTAGTCAAGCATCGCCGACGAGTCGCCAAAGGAGTTCGATGTGTAGAGCGCTACTTCCCCGCCGCCACCCGGGAGGCTCCCCAGGGCGTCTGCGGGTATGTCCAAAGAACTGCCCGCGGCAATGGCGGCGGTTGGCAGCTCGGTGTAGCCGGGTCGATTACACAACCACAGGCCGTCGACGCTCACGGCAGCATCACCAAGATTGGTGATAGTGACGTGGTCTCCGAAGACGATCTCGGTGATCGCCAGGTCGGCGACGCTGCCCTGGGCCGTAGCGGCGTTCGTCGAATCGGGCTCCTGCGCGCCCGCGCTCTCTTCGCCGGAGTCTCCACACGCCGCAGCCGCCATCGCCACCACCATGAACACACCTAGATATCGTCTCACTGAGACCTCCCTCGTTGCGGCGAGGCTATCGAGGTCGCCGGCTTACCCTTCCAGCGACGCCGTAGAACTGGAGCCTCGTGGAGACTGACAAAGAGAGAGCCGACCGTCACGAACGCGAGCGGCTGGAAGAGAGTGAACGCCACGAGCAGGAGCGTTTGGATGCTCGCGAGCGAGAAGATGCCAAGCGCCAACTTGAGCATTCTCGAGCCGCCGAAGAGCGCCAAGCCGATCACACACGAGCCGCCGAGGAACGCCAGGCCGAGCGCGATCGATATGCCGAGGAACGGGACCAAGGCGCCAAGGAATAGGAGCGAGGCACACATGATCATCGTCGCCATCACCTTCGACGCCGCTAATCAGGAAGTGGTCGTGGCAGCTGCGCAGAATGTGGCAGCGGCCACCCGGGCGGAAGATGGCTGCATCAGCTACGAGTTCTTCGCCGATCTCACCGAACCGGGCCGCCTACACCTTTTCGAGGAGTCCTAGAGGAGATCGTCGCACTCCGTGCAACTGGTGGGCTCCGGGGGCGGAACCGGGAACCTGTGACCTTCCGCCATCGTCGTAGGTGAACGAACTGAGAGGACGAGATCATGAAACTCAGATACGGCGTAGCCGGTGCGGTGCTCATCCTGGCCCTGGTGGCGGCTGGGATAGCCACCGCCATCGGCGGCGAGTCGGGCAGCGATGGCCCCACCGATTCCGCCACTCAAGGCGAGAGCTTCGTGGGGCTGACGATATCCGAAGCCACCGCCCTGGCCGAAGACGAAAGCCGGCCGTGGCGAGTCGGCCGTCAAGATGAGGTGGCGTTCGTGCTCACCGACGATCTCGTTCCCGGGAGGGTGACCTTCGAGATAGACGGCGGAGCCGTCACCAACGCCTCCATCGAGCGTCCGAGCACGCCGTCCTCGGGCGATGATATTGAAGAGGATCCCGCTCGAGCCAGCCTCATCGCAGCTGCACTGGAACGACTCCTCACCGTCGACAATGGCTTCGGCGGGGTCGACGTCTTCGATGACATTCGCGTCGCAGCCGTCATCGGGGCCGACTCGGCCCAGCCCCTTCAGGGTCTCGATCTTGAGTTGATCGCCGAAACACTGTCGGAGTTGGGTGCGGTGCGTTTCATCGATGACGCGGACGCCGAGATCGGAGCGCTCTTCGAGGAGTCGCCGCCAGGCGTGACCGTCGTCAGCGTGGAAGGCATTCTCCTGCTCGATGATCGGGCGGAGGTGGAGCTGCGGCTCTGGTGCGGTTCGCTCTGCGGCGTTTTCTTGACCTACGAAGCCGCGCCCCTCGATGGAGGATGGAACATCACCGGCACCATCGGTCCCATCGCGATGTCCTGAGGTGCAGTCCTCTGACCGAGTAGCTGCGACCTATCAAGCGTGCGAGACCATGGGCG
>JAZFSG010000141.1:0-2498 GCA_036446035.1 Acidimicrobiia bacterium
GGCGTAACCCCATGCTGAGTCGCTACTACGTCCAGTGCCCGTTGGAGGACTCGGTTGACGACTGGTCTGACGACCGCTTCTGGAGCGAGCTGCTGACTCGGCTACCCGACGCCGAGGCCGACCAGATACAGACGGGCGCCTCGATCGAGAAATCCATCGCCCCATTGCGGAGTCAGGTGGTCGAACCTCTGCGATACGGCAACCTGTTCCTCGCCGGCGATGCCGCCCACATCGTCCCGCCCACGGGCGCCAAGGGCCTCAACCTTGCCATCTCGGATGTCCATTACCTGGCGCGGGCCCTCTCCTCGCACTACGAGGGCGACGATGCCCCACTGGAGGCGTATTCCTCGACGGCCCTACGGCGGGTCTGGAGCGCAGTGCGCTTCTCCTGGTCGTTGACCACCCTGATGCATCGCTTCCCCCAGCAGACGCCATTCGACCAGCGAGCTCAGGAAGAGGAGCTCGCCTATCTCGCCTCGTCGCCGGCGGCGCAGACGTCGCTCGCCGAGCAGTACGTCGGACTTCCCCTATGAACGCACGATCGGAGTAGACACCATGGCCCTCGACAAACCGTATCTCGATGTACCCGGAACCACCATTTTCGACGCCGAGCAGTCTCGCAAGGGGTACTGGCTGAACCAGTTCTGCATGTCGTTGATGTCGGCCGAGAATCGCGACCGGTTCCGGTCCGACGAGCGGGCGTACCTCGACGAATGGGACATGACCGAGGACCAGAAACAAGGCGTTCTCGACCGGGACCTGAATCGAATGATCTCGCTCGGGGGCAACATCTACTTCTTGGCCAAGATCGGCGCCACCGATGGATCGAGCTTCCAGCAGATGGCGGGATCGATGACCGGGATGAGCGAGGACGAATACCGCGAAATGATGATCAGCGGTGGCCGGTCTCCCGACGGCAATCGCTACCTACATGAGTGGGGGGAGTGATGGGAGCACGAATCACGGCGAGCATCTATTCGTCACACGTTCCAGCCATCGGCGTCGCCATCGACCAGAACAAGACCGCCGAGCCTTACTGGCGGCCGCTCTTCGAGGGATACGAGCCTTCGCGCCGGTGGATGGCGGACAACGTACCGGACGCCATCGTGCTGGTCTACAACGACCACGCCACCAGCTTCAGTCTTGACTTCATTCCCACGTTTGCAATCGGGACCGCTGCCCTTTTTCCGGTGGCCGATGAGGGGTGGGGGCCTCGCCCCATACCGCCGGTCGTCGGCCATGACGAGTTCGCCTCGCACATCGCACAGTCGCTCATCCAGCAGGACTTCGACATGACAATCGTCAACAAGCTGGCGGTCGACCACGGACTCACCGTGCCGCTTTCGCTCATGTTCGGCCAGCCCGACGCATGGCCTTGTCCTGTCGTTCCGATCCCTGTGAACGTCGTCCAGTATCCGCTGCCGTCTGGCGAGCGCTGTCTGGCCCTCGGCAAGGCAATCCGCAAAGCCGTCGAGCTGTTCGACGAGCCGCTGCGCGTGCAGGTTTGGGGCACCGGCGGCATGAGCCACCAGCTTCAAGGTCGGCGCGCCGGGCTCATCAATCAGGAATTCGACAATGCCTTCCTCGACAGGTTGATCGCCGAACCCGAATCCCTCGCCGCGACTCCCCATATCGAGTACATCAGAGAAGCAGGCTCGGAGGGAGTGGAGCTGGTCATGTGGCTCATTGCTCGCGGCGCGATGGCGGACCTCGCCGGCGGCCCGGCACCGACGATTCGCCACCGCTTCTACCACGTACCCGCCAGCAACACTGCCGTTGGACATCTCATCCTCGAGGAAGCAGAGTGAGCATCGGCGTCGTCCTCGCCGGCGCCGGGGCTTTCGGGCGTAAGCATCTCGATGGTATTTCCGACATCGACGGCGTCGAGGTCGTGTCGGTAGTGGGTCGAGTACTCGAGCCCACGCAGCAGGTCGCGGCCGAGTACGGGATCGGCCACGCAACCACCGAACTTTCTGAGGCGCTCGGACAGCCGGGCGTCGAGGCTGCGATCCTGGCAACCCCGACCCAGATGCATGCCTCGCAGGCGATCCAGTGCATGGAGGCCGGCAAGCACGTGCAGGTCGAGATCCCGCTGTGCGACCGCTTGGTCGACGGCGAAGCTGTAGGGGCCAAGCAGGTCGAGACCGGTCTGGTATGCATGGTTGGCCACACGAGACGGTTCAACCCTTCACACCAGTGGATCCACCGCCGAGTGGTGGCCGGCGAATTCTCCATTCAGCAGATGGACGTGCAGACATACTTTTTTCGCCGCACCAACACGAACGCGCTGGGTGAGGCACGCAGCTGGACGGATCATCTGCTGTGGCACCACGCCGCCCACACCGTGGACTTGTTCGCATATCAAGCCCAAAGCCCCATCGTGGCGGCCTACGCTTTCCAGGGACCGATTCACCCGGAACTTGAGATCTCGATGGACATGTCGATTCAGCTCAAGACGGAATCAGGAGCGCTGTGCACGCTCTCGCTCTCCTTCAACA
>JAZFSG010000142.1:0-15431 GCA_036446035.1 Acidimicrobiia bacterium
GCTCGGCCACCTCCCCCTAGAGGGGAGGAGACTCCCGCAAGTAATCTCTGGTGATGCCCTATCTCTTCCTGGCGTTCGTTGCGGTGCCGGTCGCCGAAATCTTGTTGTTCATCATCATCGGTGGTCGCATAGGGCTGGGGCCGACTATCGGGATCGTGCTGGCAACAGCGGCGCTGGGTGCGTACCTCGTCAAGCATCAAGGAGCTTCCGTCTTTCGCCGAACCACCACCGCGGTCAGGGCTGGTCAGTTTCCCGCAGTCGAGCTAGCTCACGGCGCCATGGTGCTCTTTGGCGGTGCGTTGCTGCTTACGCCGGGCTTCCTCACCGACATCGTCGGATTCCTCTTGATGGTGCCGGCGGTCCGAGAACGCCTCCGCGTTTACGGGGCTCGCCGAGTGCGGGCCAAGGGCAACATCGTCGACATCTAGGCGGTCGTCTCCTTCGGGCAATGTGCCGCTGAGTGGTATCTTTGGCTAACGCCGCAAGGTAGGACAGGCCACGACGACCAGAGGAGGCCGCCTCGATGCGTCGGATCGCCCCCCTGATCACGATCCTGATAGTTGCGATACTCGTTTCGGCGCCGCTGGCCGCCGAGGTCACTCCTGCCGACGTCGAGCGCGCTCGCCAGGAACTGCGCGAGGCGACTGCCGCCCTCGAAGATGTCGCCGTTCTCTACGAAGCCGCCGTGCAGCAGGAGCTGGCCCTCGAGGACGAGCTGGAGCGGCTTGCCCTTGCCATCGCCAGCTCAGAGCGCGAAGCGGCTGAGGCACGCCAGGACAGCATCAGGCTCGTTGTCGAGCTCTACATGTCTGCAGGCAGCACGGAGGTGACCGACATGTTGGCGTCGGACACCGAACAGCTCCCAGCACGTCTCGCCTACGTGGGGGCGCTCGCCGACGCTGAGCGGACCACGGTCAATCGACTGCTCGCCATAGAGGCGAGCTTCGTTGCACAGCAGAAGCGCCTGGGTGATGCATTGAGCGAGCAAGAGGCTGTTGGGTCCGAACTCGATCTCCTCGCAGAGCAGATCGGCTCCGAGTTGTCGGCAGCGGACACGGCCTACCGCTCCGTCGTTGGAGAGTGGGAAGCGCAGGAGGCGGCGCGCCGAGCCCGCGAGGAGGCTGCCCGCCGGGCCGCCGCCGAGGCAGCCGCCGCCAAGGCCGCCGCCGAAGCAGCAGCCGCCGCTGCCGCAGCAGCCGCCGCCGCCACCACCACCACCTCCACGACCGTCGCTGCCGAGACGACGACGACAACCGGCGAAACGACAACAACCGTTGGTGGCGACACCACCACGACGACCGTTCCGCCGAGCGGCAGCGGTATGACCTGTCCAGTCGATGGGGCGACCAGCTTCACGGACACGTGGGGGGCACCGCGGTCGGGCGGCCGCAGTCACAAGGGCGTTGACATGATGTCGGCCCGAGGAACGCCCCTTGTCGCCATCGAAACCGGATCGATCCTCCGCGCGTCCAGTAGTTCCCTGGGTGGAATCACGCTGTACCTCAAGGGCGACAGCGGAGACGTCTATTACTACGCCCACATGGATGCCTACGCGTCAGGCATAGCCAAGGGCGTTGCCGTCTCGGTCGGCCAGCAGGTCGGAACGGTCGGCAGCACGGGGAACGCCGCCTACTCCGCTCCCCACCTGCACTTCGAGCTGCATCCCGGCAGTGGCGCTGCGGTTAACCCAACGCCGCTCGTTCGCTCGCTCTGTGGCTGACAGCCACCCGGCTGCTAGTTACTTCCTTAGCTTCGCCGAGGTCGCCCGTCCCGAGTCGCCGCTCTACTTCGCCCTCGCGACCGCTATCGCCGACGATGCAGAATTGCTGGCGTTGACGGACGAGATGATGGAGCACCAGCCGCCACCCAATGTTCTCTTGGGTGCGGTGCACTTCCTCATGCTTCGCGGGGCTCACCATGAGCTATCGGAGTACTTCGCATCGGTTGGCGGGGGACGGCAGCCGGATGGTTACGAGATCGTTGCTTTGCGCGACTTCTGCGACGTGCATCGAGACGATCTGCTGCCGCTCCTGCGCCGCGGTCGGGTTCAGACCAACGAGGTGCGCCGCGCCACCTTCCTAGTGCCGGGTTTCGCCTGGGTCGCAGCTCAGGCGAAGCGCCCGCTGGCAACCATCGAAGTCGGCACGGCCGCGGGGCTTCTCACGCTGTGGGACCGCTACGGCTATGACTACGGCCAAGACAGAGTCGTTGGAGAGTCGCCGTTGACCTTGTCCTGTGAGCTGCGGGGTGGAGTGCCAGATCTCGAGTTGCCGCCTTGTCGATGGAGCGCGGGCATCGACATCGAGCCGGTTCATGTCGAAGAGGAAGACGCCAGAGACTGGCTGCGGGCGCTGGTGTGGCCCGATCAGCCGGAGCGGATGGAGAGACTCGAGTCCGCGATCTCCATTGCCCGCGACCATCCGCCTCGGCTCGTCAAAGGTGATGGCATCGATTCCCTTGCCGGGGTCGTAGCCGATGCGCCCGCCGACGCAGCCCTGGTGGTTCATCACTCGTTCTCTCTCAACCAGGTGTCCGCTGAGGAGAGGGATAGATTCGACGGCGTTCTGGGGAGTCTCTCTGCCGAGCGAGACATCTACCTGGTCGCCGTGGATTGGGTTGGATCTGACGACCACTTCGAGCTTCGCGCTGGCCAAGCGCAGGCCGATGGCATGAGGCGTACCACCCTTGCCCGAGTTCATCACCACGGCGCCTGGCTCGACTGGGTCGCCTAGCCGCAGCCTCGCGTGGTTAGCTTGACGCCATGACCGACCTCGGACCCAACCCGCTCGACACGCTGTTGTCCGGTGGGCTTCGTTTCCTGGTCGAGCTCATCGCCTGGGTCGCCGGGCCGTGGGCGGCGGGTAGATGGCTTGGCGTTTGGGCCGGAGCGCCGGCCCTCGTCGTGTTGATGGCGCTGCCGTCTGTCTTCTCTGTTCCCGGCGATAAGAACCAGGTGGTGGTGGCCGTGTCCGGACCGCTGCGGCTCGCCCTCGAGATCGGTCTCGGTGTGGTCGCCGTTGTCGCGGCGTGGTACGTCTGGCCGACCATCGTTGCCGTCGCTTCGACCATCACTGTGCTGCTGGCTCAGGTCACCGGCTGGCGTCGCTCACGATGGTTGCTGCAGGGAGCGCCACGCTTCGAATGAGATCGCACCATTAGCTTGGCGACATGGAGAAGTCGTCAAAGACTCCGTTCGGGATTGCCAACCTCTCAGGCTTGCTGGCTGCGTTGTGGGTTGTGCTCGCCTGGCTGAACCCCGACCTCACCTACCACCTGGCCCCGATCCTCGTTGCCGGCGCCTTCCCAATCGGCCATCGAGCTCGGGTCTCGCAGCCGTTGAACCCCGTGCAGGCGTTCGCCACTTTCGTTGGGGCGAGCCTCAACGTTGGGGTGGCCACCGGGATTCTGGCTTGGGCTGACAAGTTGCGAGGCCCATCCCTGTTGCCAACAGGAGGCGCGGTGATGGAGGCTGTCATCTTCGGGGCATTGGCGGCCGCAGCCATGGCGGTGGTCGCCGCACTGCCACTGCGGTTCCTCGACAGCCCCTAGTGCAGCGGCTCGATGAGCTCGGGGAGGTTGTTCTTGACGCTGTTCACCAAAGAGGAGACAGGGTGCAGCGCAACCTCGACAGGTTTCCGCGATCGCAGTAGTCCCAGCAGCTCCTCGACATCGTCTGAGGGGCCCAGCCAGGCGTCCCACAGCGACCGATCGATCATGACCGGCATCCTGTCGTGGATCGGTTTGACCAGCTCAGTCGGCTCGCCGGTGAGGATGGTGCAGGTCTTGAACCGCTCCTCGGTCTGGGGATCCTTCCAGCTGGCCCACAGGCCGGCGAATGCCAGTGGGCCGCCGTCCGTCGAGTGGATGTAGTGGGGGAGCTTTCCTTTGTCCATCCGCTGCCACTCGTAGAAGCCGTCGGCGGGGACGAGGCAGCGCTTTGTCGTGAAGGAATCCTTGAAGGATGGCTTGGTAGCCACGGTCTCCACCCTGGCATTTATGTGGCGGGCGGCCGTTTTGCGGTCCTTGGAGAACCATGGAACCAAACCCCAACGGAACGAGCCGAGCTGGCGGTCCCCCTGGTACTCGGCGACGGCGTACACGAGGTCAGTTGGGGCGACGTTGTAGTTGGGCGCCAGCTCCTCGGTCTTGATGACGCCGGCCCCGAACCAGTCTGCGTATACCGAGGCACGCTGGCTGAGAACGAAGCGCCCGCACATCAGACGGAAACCTCGATGGGGTCGGACTCGGCGGCCTCTCTGCGTGCCAGGTAGATGAAGGGAACGGCCGCTGCCTGAATGGCAGCACTCACGACGTAGGACGTGCCGTAGCCGTTGACATCGGCGACGCGGCCCAATGCGGGCTGAGTTACCACTCCGCCAGCTGAGGACATGAGGGCGTCGAACGACAGCACGGTCGCTCGGTGCTCCGACTCGATGAGGCCATTCAGGTATGCCTGACGCATAGGCATCGACGCCGCGAACGCCAGGGCCCACATCACGAGCAGCGCGATGGCCGCGTAGAAGTTGTCGACGAGGCCGATGAGCAGGAGCACCACCGCGCTGATCGCGGCGGTGAAGATGAGAACATCTGTCCGCTTGGCGAACAATCTGCGCACCACAGGCACCATGAACCCGCCAACAATCTGAGCCCCTGCGATGATGGCGGCGGCGAGGCCGGCGACGAAGTAGGCCTCCTCGTCTCCGTAGAGTTCGAGGAGATAGGGCTGCATGGCGTAGAAGGCGTAGATGCCGACGCCCGCCGAGAACGGTGCCGCCAGCATCAACCACCTGACGGGCGGGTTGCGCAATCCGCCGTCTACCGAGGCCTTGAGGACGCGCTTCACCTCTTTGATCGGCCCGGCGCTGCGCTCCGGGGTAAAGCCGAGGTCGTGCATCATCATCCAAGCAATGACGAGCGTCAGTCCGAGCATGGCGGCCCGCATGATGTAGGGGACCCCGAGGTTGGTGACCTGTGCCACCGCTCCACCGGCGACGGAGCCGGTGAGCATGGCGAAGCCGGCGACGCTTTGGCCCTTGCCGAAGACAGATTCGAGGTCACCGTCGAATCCTGTGTAGTTGAGGCAATCCACCAGCCAGGCTTCGACGGCTCCTGAGAAGAACGTGAAGCCGAGGCCGATCAGCACAGAGGAGACAGCCCAGCCCAAGAACCCGGCCTCTATCTGCCACATGAGGAGGTACAGAAGCGTTGAGGCCAGCAGCGTTCCCGCTCCCAGGAGATACGAAGCCCGCCGTCCCCACGTGTCGGCGATGACACCCGTCGGCACTTCGAAGATCACCTGGCCGGCAGTGAAGAAGGCGTTAGCGGCGAAGGCCTCGGTGTTGTTGAGTCCGGCATCGAGGAGGAACAGCGTGTTGACCCCCCAGATGAATGAAGCCGACAGCGTCGACAGCAGAACCAACAGCAGGTAGGTGCGCTGCACCTTCTGGGAGGCCTCGTTCATCGAGGGACCCTATCGCGACCGGCCTCCTCGATACCGCCGGCTACTGATACGCGATGGCTTCGAGCACGTCTGTCTTGGCCCCGCGGAAGCTGGGCCATATCGAAGCGAGGACTCCACCGAGGGCCGCCGCGATGACATAGGTGATGAGGAGCTGGAACGGGAATCCGAAAGTGAGGCCTTCGCTCTCCAGCGCGGTCACCACTGCCCATCCGAGGGCGACACCCAAGGCGAGGCCGAGCAAGGCCCCATACAGCGCGGTGATCACTGCCTCCCATCGGATCATGCGTCGCACCTGGCGACGGGTCATCCCGACCGCCCGCAGCAAGCCGAGTTCTCGCTTCCTCTCGAAGATGGACAGAGCCAGGGTGTTGGCGATGCCGAGCAGGGCGATGAGGATCGCCAGCAGCAGAAGGGCGTTGATGACGACCAGGAGTACGTCTACTGCCGCTTTCTGGCTTTCGATGAACTCCGCCTGGTCGCGCAGGGTGACATTGGGGAAGTCGGTGAGCACGGCATCAACGGCGGCGCGACCCGCTTCAAGGTCGACACCCTCGGCGATGTTGACGAAGACCATGAAGTTGAGCTTGGTCGAGAAGCGCTCTTCGAAGAAGTCGTTGTCGATGAGGTAGGCGGAGAGACCCTCGCTGGTGAAGGTGCCATCCACCTCGACCTGCTCGACTCCGGTGAGCGGGAACTCCATGGTGATGGTGTCGCCGACGACGACGCCAAGGTCTTCCGCCGTGTCGACCTGCAACAGCACACCCCCGTCAGCCAGGTCCGCCACGCTGCCAGTCTGGACGTCGGCCGCGAATACCTCGTCGAGCGTCGTCGAGTCAACGGAGATGAGGTCGCGTTCGGACCCGTTGGAGTTCTTCCAGAATCCGAAGCTCATCGGCGATACCACATCAACCTCGGGTAGCTCGGCTATCAGGGTGGAGGCGGCCGGGCTGACCCCGGTCAACGTGGGATCGCCGAAGGAGGAAGCCTGAATCTGGAAGTCGACGGAGCCGAAGTTCTCGGTGATCTGCTCCGTGATCGACTCCTTCAGCGACGCAGCCAGGATGGCAACGACGCTGACAACGGCGACGCCGATCATGAGGGCAGAGGCGGTGGCCGCGGTGCGACGGGGGCGCCGCACCGAATTCTCCCGAGCGAGAGTTCCGGTTACGCCATAGATGACGGGAAGCGGTGCTCCGATTATCCGAGCGCTCCTTCTGGCGATCAGGGGCGACAGGCCGGCAACCCCGAAGAACAACACGACGGCGCCCAGGCCCACGGCGGGCAGTGGGTCGTCGTTCGAGGTGAACAGGCCAACGAACAGCAACAGAACACCGATGGCCGTAAGAATGGTGGCGGCGATCGCTCGTTTCCTGAGTGACCGTGGTCCACCAACGGTGGCCTCCGTAATGGCAGCAACAGGAGGTATGCGCGAGGCTTGTCGAGCCGGGATGACGGCGGAGAACAGCGTTACCACCATGCCGACCGCCATACCGACTATCACCGCTGTGGGCCGGATGGTGAGGGGGCCTTCTGGGAATGACACGCCAAAGGCGTCGAAGGCGATCCGGATCAAGACCGTGAGGCCGATGCCGGCCAATACCCCGATAGCCGAGGCGATGAATCCGACCACCAGCGCCTCCATGACGACCATGCGCGTTACCTGGCGTGAGGTGGCGCCGACTGCCCGCAATAAGGCCATCTCCTTCATGCGCTGCGCGATGATGATGGAGAAGGTGTTGTAGATGATGAAGCTGCCGACGAGAACCGAGATGCCGGCAAAAACGAGGAGTGCGGTGTTCAGGAATCCAAGAGCTTCCTGGAGGTCGGCCTGGTCTTCCTCACCCTGGACGTCGGCCGTGACTGCTTCGAAACCCGCAGGGAGGACATCGTTGACGCGGTCGACCAAGGTTTCGAGAGCCACCGTCCCGTCGCCGACGGCTGAGACCGAGGCGTACTCGTCCGGCGAGTCGAAGACACGAAAGGCGGTCGGCTCGTCGAATATCGCCAGCGTTGCGCCGAGCAGGTTGTCCTCTTCGCCAAATCCGGCGAAACCAATCACCTCGAACTCCTCGGTGCCTGTAAGAAGGATGACCCTGACGTTGTCGCCGATGGAGTAGCCGTTGTCCCGCGCCGTGCCGGCGTCCATCATGACTTCTCCGGCGGCCTCGGGAGGGCGACCTTCCTTGATGGTTATGACCGACAGATCTTCGGCCCCCGGAACCCAGGAGAACCCGAAGGTAGGGGCTTGGCCGCCGATCGGATCCCCCGACTGATCGATGAACTGGGCGAAGCCCTGGACCGTGCCGACGGCGTTGTCGATGCCCGGCACCGCCTGGACGTCGTCGAGGACGTCGCGGGGAATCGGAACCACCTGGCCGGTGAACTCGGTCTCTCCCCGAACGTACAGATCGACACTGGCATTGATCTCGTCGAACAGGCCTGTGAAGGCGCGATCGAGGGTGTCTGTGAAGACGAACGTGCCCGAGACGAACGCCACGCCGAGCACGATGGCAATGGCCGTCAGGCCGAGCCGCAGCTTGTGGGCGAGAACCCCTTTCCAGGCAAGCTTCAGCATGACTAGCCCCCGAGCTGCTTCATCATGTTGAGGACGCTGTCCTGGGTGGGATCGTGGAGCTCGCCGACGACCTTGCCGTCGCCCAGGAACACGATCCGATCCGCGTAGCTGGCTGTCACGGGATCGTGAGTGACCATGACGATGGTCTGGCCGAGGTCCTTCACGGCTTGCTTCATGAAACCGAGGAGCTCTCCTGCCGCCGTCGAATCGAGGTTGCCAGAGGGCTCGTCGGCGAAGATGATCTCGGGTCGAGAGACGAGAGCACGCGCGGCGGCAACGCGTTGCTGTTGTCCGCCTGACAGCTCGGTTGGCCGGTGGGAGAGGCGATCGCCGAGTCCGACCGCTTCGACCACCTGGTCGTACCAGGCCTTGTCTGGATCGTCGCCCGCGATGTCGATGGGAAGCGTGATGTTTTCGGCGGCGCTCAGTGTGGGTATGAGGTTGAACGCCTGGAAGATAAAGCCGACCTTCTTGCGCCGCAGCAGGGTGAGGGCACGGTCGTTGAGCGACCCCAGCTCGGTGTCACCGATGTAGACCGAACCACTGGTGAGGTTGTCGAGGCCGGCGACGCAATGGAGCAGGGTCGACTTGCCTGATCCGGACGGACCCATAATGGCGGTGAAGCGGCCGCGCTCGAACTCGACGCTGAGTCCGGCAAGGGCGTGGACCGCGGCGTCGCCTTCGCCGTAGATCTTCTGACCATTCTCGACACGGGCCGCGAGGCCGGTGGTGGGGGTGGCTGCAGTCGCTTCGGTCAAGAGGGTCTCCCTTTTGTCTGGCATCATTCGCCTTCTTCGCGGCGCTCGATGGTGATGGTGCAATCGGTCACTAGGGCGGCGATGGCGCCAATGGCCGCCCACACCGGAATGAGGACGGCGCCGACGACGCCGATGGAAAGCGGGACCTCGACGAGGACATCCCCCTTCTCGTTCTTGACGATCACCCGTCGGACGTTGCCCTCGTGTATGAGTTCTTTGAGCTTGGCTACCAGCTCGTCGCCCTTGACGTTGTAGTCCTCAGTAGTCCCGGAACCGTCTGTTGTAGACATGACTCCTCCTCATCAAATGCCCGGAGATCTCCCCTCTGCATTCCTGGAAATCCTAGGACGGTCCTAGATAGCGGCAAGGGTCACATGGCCCCTTCAAATCAGGCCGATGTCCTCCTCCGCCGCCGTGTTTTGGCGGTCCCCGCGGCACTCTCGGCGCGGGACTCCCACTTGAAGTAACGCAGGGCGACTGCGGCGCCGACGACTCCCCACACCACCAGCGCTCCCAGGTCCCCCCAGCGCCACGCGGCATCGGTGGTGAACGGGCTGAAGGCGTCCTGCATCGGGGTCACGAAGTGTTTCAGGGGGAAGAAGTCACCGACTCGCTGGATCCAGGCCGGGGCATCTCCGGTGTCGAGGAAGACATTCGAGATGAAGGCCAGCGGCAACAGGGTGGCGTTGGCGATGGCAGGCGCGCTATCACCGGTCGGCGATAGCGCTGCCAGCGCCAGGCCAAGGCCAGCGAAGGCTCCGGCGCCCAAGATGAAGGTGACTACGGCCGCCGCCAACGTCTCGCCGTAGATCTGCAGGTCGTAGAAGACGACTCCGACCGCCAACATCAGCACGGTGCCCAACAGTGCGATCCAGATGGCCGAACCGACCACCCCTGCCATATAGATCCATGGCGGCAAGGGAGTGCCCCGGACACGTTTGAGGATGCCCTCGTCCCGAGCGATGGCGATGCGGATGCCGACGTTGGTGTAGGTGGCGGAGGCGGCGGCGAAAACGGCAAGAGAAGGGGCGAAGAACTGGGCAATGGAAGGTTCGCCGGGCTCTATCTCGATGTTGAACAGCGTGTTGAACAGGAACAGGAACATCAGGGGGAAGATCAGTGTGAAGAAGGCGGCTATGGGAGTACGCCAGAAGCTGCGGTTCTGGTAGCGGATCTGGTCCCACAGCAGCCGCAGATCGGAGGTGCGCCCCTCACTCATCGGCGGCCTCGCCGTCGGTCAGCTGGAGATAGACGTCCTCGAGGCTCGGTCGCACGACCGAGATGGCATCGAGCTCGAGGCCACGGCCAACTGCCCATCCTGTCAGCGCGTGTAGGACCTCGGTCGGAGACGCGGTTCGCAGAGTTATCGATCCCTCGTCGGCGGCGGCCATGGCACGCAGGCCATCGGGTAGCTCTCCAAGCAGCGATTGATCGGCGACGAAGGAGATGGTGGCCTCTGCCTGCTGGCGGCCTCCGAGGGTGTCCGGCGTCCCTTCGGCGACGATGTTCCCCTTGACGATCACGGCAACTCGGTCCGCCAAGCTCTGTGCTTCGTCCATGTAGTGGGTGGTCAGCAGGATGGTCTTGCCGAGGGACCTGAGATTGTCGACGAGGTCCCAAGAGCGGCGGCGCGCCGAGGGGTCGAACCCAGTCGTCGGCTCGTCGAGGAAGATGAGTTCGGGGTCACCGATGAGGCCGAGAGCCAGGTCGACGCGCCGCATCTGACCACCGGACAGCGTCTTGATGCGAGCGTCTGCCTTCTCCGAGAGACCCGTTACCTCGATGATGCGATCGATCGGCAGGGTGTGGGGGAACATTGGGGCGTAAACGTTCAGGAGCTCTCGAGGCGTGAATTCCTTTTCGATCCCTGATGATTGGAGCACGATGCCGATGCGCTCGCGTAAGTCGCGACCTCCGGTTTCGGGGTCGTGGCCCAGTACCGAGACCTCGCCTCCGGACCTTGTCCGGTGTCCCTCGAGAATCTCGACCGTCGTTGTTTTACCGGCGCCGTTAGGGCCGAGCATGGCGAAGACCTCGCCCTCTTCGACGTCGAGGTCGATGCCATCGACGGCGCGGTTCGACCCGTAGTGCTTGTGGAGCCCTCTGACGACGACTGCGGCCATGTGGCGAGGCTATCCAAGACACAACAACGCGCTAGAGGCATTTGACATGCGAATCTGTCAGGCGCGGCGGCCGGGGACCTCTCCAATGCACTACCGTCGCGCCAATGGACGAGCGATTTAGAAGCATCCTGGGCCACGCTGAGCTGCGCAGCCTCCCGATCTCTCCGATATGGACGCTGACCTCGGGCGGCCGCGAGCTGGCCAAGCTGCGTCGCTTCCCCCGCCAGCACATCTCCAGCGTCAAGCTGGCTGATGACACCGTGTGGACCCTCGTTCCCAGCGGGTGGGGTGTGGTCCGCGCCATGGACGGTGACACCGAGATAGCCAGGATCACCCGGCGTTCGTGGTGGGGAAGGCGCTGGGAGATCGAGTCGGTTGGCTTCGCCGTTGGGCTCGTGAGCAGAGCGCGTCCGCGTCGTTGGTCGATGACCATCGGAGGCCAGCCCATCGCCGAAGTGAGGGGATCGGCATTCTCCTACAACCGGGTCTACTTCGACGCCTCGCTGAACATCCCCGTCTCGGCGGTGGTGCTGGCGTGGCAGGTCATCGCCAGGCCCTGGGAACAAGCAGCGCACCCGATCGAGTTGGTACCTGGACAAGTCCGCCGCGCCACGACTTCGTGATGGGTCCGCTGGTTGATGCGGCCTGGCTGGAGCAACACCACGACGAGCCAGCCGTGAGAATTGCCGATGTGCGATCGGTCGGCTCCAGCCTCCTCAATCGTGCCGCTTACGACTCAGGCCACATCGCCGGTGCCGTCTTCTTCGGTATGGAAGCCGACCTCGCCGGTCCCGGCGGAGGCCGACACCCGCTGCCGGGCGCCGCAGAGTTTGCCGCACTCCTTGGCGCACGAGGCATCGGGTCTGAACACCAGGTGGTCGTGTACGACGACTCGGCCGGCGCTGCTGCCTGTCGGTTGTGGTGGATGTTGCGCTCGCTCGGTCATGAGTCAGTAGCGCTGTTGGACGGTGGACTCCAGGCCTGGCAGGAAGCAGGGCACGAGCTGTCGCTGGAGGAGCCGACCCCAACAGCATCGAGCTTCGAGGGCACGAGTTGGCAAGGGGTGCTGACCGCCGACGAGTTGGTCGACAAGCTGGGTGATGTAGAGCTACTCGACGCCAGGGGCAACGACCGTTATCGCGGCGAGAACGAGGTGCTCGATCCGGTTGCCGGTCATATCCCTACCGCCCACAGCACGCCGTTCGAGCACAACCTCGACGAGCAGGGACTCTTTCGGTCCCCGGCTGAGCTCGCAGACCTCTACGCCGCGTACGCCGAGGGAGACATCGTTGCCTATTGCGGCAGCGGAGTCACCGCCGCCCACACCCTGATCGGGCTCGAACTCGCCGGAATCGAAGGCGCCAAGCTGTACCCCGGCTCGTGGAGCGACTGGATCACCGATCCGTCGCGGCCAAGGGCGGCTGGAGTGGAGCCCGGGACGCAGTGACGTCGTACGTGCACAGCCAGCACTCGCCTCTCCGGGTGAGACTGCCTGTGCTCGTCGGCGCCGTCATCGTTGTTGTGGCCTTCTTCTCCGACGGTGGCTTCCAAGTGCTCGGCACGGTGCTCATTGCCGGAGCATTGATCGCGTTGCTGACGCTCATCCTCGGCCGCCTCACAGTCGAGGTACGCCCCGATCACGTACGCGTCGCCTTCGGCGCCGGCTGGCCTGCGACGACCATCAGGTTCGATGACATCGTCTCTGTGGCAGCGGTCCGTAACAGCCGGTGGTACGGCTGGGGGATTCGCTGGATCCCGGGAGACCGACTGTGGAACGTCTGGGGACTCGATGCCGTCGAGCTGCAGCTCACCACCGGTAGGCGATTTCGTATCGGGACAGACGAGCCAGACGCCCTGTTGGCGGCGCTGCCGGCCTTACCGGCCGTCTGAACCCGGCTCGATGCCGAGCGCATCCTCGGCACCCTCCAAGCGCTGGCCGCCTTGCAGCGCCGGCGCGAAGAGATCGCCGTACCGGGCGAGGCGGTCCCAGATAGTGACGATGGTGAAGTCGTCCGGAACCACCTCGTCGAGCTCCTCCCACAGGATCGGCGTCGATACCGGAGCTCCCGGCCGCGGCCGCACCGAGTAGACGGAGGCGATGGTCTTGCCTCCGACGTTCTGGCCATGATCGATGAACACCTTGCCGGCTCGCCGCGGGATGTCCCACTCCATGGTCACGTTGTCGGGATCGGCCGTCACCAGCATCCGTCCGATGGTCTCCACGAACAAGCGGACCCTGCGGTAGTCGTACTCGGGCTCGAGCGGAACGTAGATGTGGAGGCCTGTTGCCCCCGAGGTCTTGAGGTAGCAGGCGAGGCCGAGCCGCTCCAGCAACGTCTGGATGTGGCGGGCGGTGTCGACCACCTGCTGCCAGCTCGACCCCTCGGCCGGGTCGAGGTCGAAGATGGCGAAGTCGGGTCGATCGGTGGTGAGGACCCTGTTGAGCCAGGGGTGGATCTCGATGCACCCCAGGTTGACGATCCACAGCAGCGACTCGACATCGGGAGCAGTCACGAAGTCGATCGGCTTGCCTCGTTGCACCGAGTGCACAGGCGCGGTCGGCAGCCACGCCGGGGTATGGATTGGTGCCTGCTTCTCATAGAAGAAGTCGCCATCAGCGCCCTCGGGGAATCGCGCCATGACGATTGCTCGGTCTGCCAGGTGGGGTAGGAGAACCGGCGCCACCCCGGCGTAGTACTGAAGTAGGTCACCCTTGGTGTAGCCATCGCTGAAGAAGGGCTTGTCGAGGTTCTTCAGCCGCAAGGGCCGGTCGGCGCCTTGTGGTCTCCAGGCGTCGCCGTCCGCCACCATCACCAGCGGCGTCGGGAACTCGACCCGACCGGACCCCAACGCTCTCTCGTCGCCTGTGGGCTGAGAACTCGGCGACGATGCCGCCCTGAGGTCGGCGAAGATGGCATCGTGGCTCGACTGCTCCTTGGCCTCGGAGATGACCGTCATGCGAAGCCCGGCAGCGGCCGCGGCCTCGGCGAGGGGCCCGGCCTTGATGGAGCCGTCGCCATAGGGGATGTGCCGAACCTCGCCGGCGGGCCCGAACTCGTTGTCTGTGAACTGGCAGTGCAGGGGATCAATGGAGTAGCCCGGAAAGTTGTCGCGCAGGAACTGGAACACAGAGGAGAAGGCCTCCGGCGCGGTGAGGGCTCCTCCCGACATGGCGTGGACGTGAGCCCAATCGACGACCGGGCGCACGAAGGGGAACTTGGAGGCGATGAGAGCGATGTCCCCCAGCGTGCCGAACGCTCTCTGGGTGCCGGTGTTCTCTAGGCCAAGAGCGACGCCAAGGTGCGCGATCTTCGGTGACAGCTTCTCCAAGGACTCGCCGACAAGGGCATGCAGCTCCTCTGGCTCGCGGCCTTTGATGTGGCCGGTGTGCGCCACGATGACCTTGGTGCCAAGCGCCTTGCCCAGCTTCATGGAGTGCTCGAGAGACGACAGGGTCTTCTTGGCCCTCTCCGGATCCTCCATGGTGAGAACGGCGAAATAGGGAGCGTGCAAAGACAGCGCGATATCCCGTTCTGCCGCGAGCTCGGCGAAGGCGCGACACCGCTTCTCCTTCCACGGGAAGCCGTTGACGAACGCCAGCTCGTAGGCGCGATGTCCTTTGGCCACTAGCTCGTCGAGGAAGGCGGCGTCGTCACCGTCTTCTGGCGGCAACCCAGAGGTTCCAAAGCGAAACATCAGGGAACGCTACCGGCAGCCGGTCATTGGTTGCAGACGCTACATTCGAGCCGGGCCGGTAGCTCAGTCGGTAGAGCAGCGGACCTTTAATCCGAAGGTCGAGGGTTCGATCCCCTCCCGGCCCACCAATGGAGGCCAGATCAGTGCGCATTCCGTTGCACCAGAGGCGAAGAGAGCGCACATATGGTCTCTCCTGCTACCCAACCACGGTGCCGCTGGTGTGTAGGTCGCCGTCTTGTGGATTTGGAGCCTCGTCTCGTGCCCCCGGTCGTGCGGCTATTCGGCTGGTTCGATTGTGATGAGGGCGGTGGTTGGTCTGCCGCTCAGCTCGATGATGAGCACGTACGATGCTGCGCTGTCGGTGTACACGTCGCCGCAAGCGTCCGTTACGGATTTGGGGATGGCGCCGCCTGTGGCGTTCGACCCCATCGTGTGCGCCATCGTCACCTCGGTGGCTCCTCGCTTCAGATCGATTTTGCCTTGCCAGCAGAAATCTCCGGGATGGCTGTCTCGCAGGCTCATGATCACGTCTTTCGCACGACCGGGGTCTGCCACGGTGACGACCCACTCTGACTCCTCGGTAGTGGTCCAGTCGACACAGACCCGGTCGGCTCCGACTTCGAGGACGCCCCCGTCGGTGAGCGTCTGCGCTTCTTCGTACCCCCCATACTCAGCTTCGGCGCAGGTCAGTCCATCGGGGTGATCGGGGATGGGCGGTTTGTCCGGCTTGCCCTTGGCGGCCACCGGTACGACGGCTGTTATCAGCACCAGGCTCAGCGCTAGTGCCAGCACCATCGCAATGTTCTTTGTCTTCTTCA
>JAZFSG010000143.1:0-3471 GCA_036446035.1 Acidimicrobiia bacterium
GGTCGACAGCCTGGGCAGCCGCCGGTCACCGGTTCCCTTGCAGGACTCGTCGGGGATACCAGAGGCCATCCGGTCTCTCATCCGCGTTGTGCCGTTCAACGATCTCGAGGCCATGGAGGAGCTGTTCCGCAGGGAAGGTCACCGCATCGCCGCCATGATCGTCGAGCCGATGATCGGCAACTTCTTCGGCGTGATGCCTGACGATGGCTATCTGGAGGGTCTGCGGCGCATCTGCGATGAACACGGCTCCGTGCTCATCTTCGACGAGGTCAAGACCGGGTTCCGCATGGGCCTCGGCGGTGCCGCCGAATTCTTCGACGTCGTCCCGGACCTGGGCACGTTCGCCAAGTCGATGGGGAATGGTTTCCCGGTAGCGGCCATCGCCGGACGCAGCGAGATCATCGGGGACTGGTCAAACGGTGGCGTCATGCAGGCCGGCACCTACAGCGGCAACGGCGTCGGGGTGGCTGCCGCCAAGGCCACCATCGACATCCTGGCCACCGGCGAGCCCTTCGCCGCTATCGAGCAGACGGGCACCACCCTCATGAGAGGGATCGAAGGCATCCTCGCCGAGGAGGGAGTGCCGGGTCACGTCGTTGGTCACCACTCGATGTTCGGGATCTCCTTCTCCGAGGAGGCACCGCGGGAGTACCGCGACTACGCCAACCACGACGAGGATCTGTACGGCGAGGTCATCCTGGGCATGATCCGGCGCGGCGTACTGCCCGTTGACGATGCCCGCGAGCCCTGGTTCATCTCGGCGGCCCACTCCGCCCAGGATGTGGCGCTGACTCTCGAAGTGTTCGGCGATTCTCTGGCGGAGGCCAAGGGATGACGGCCGAGTCCGGTTCGAGCGGCGTTCCCGATCGGGCGCAGGTGGTGATCATCGGCGGTGGGGTGATCGGCTCGAGCGTCGCCTACCACCTGGCCAAGCTCGGCTGGACCGATGTCGTCCTGCTGGAGCGCGACCGGCTGACCTCGGGTACCACCTGGCACGCCGCCGGGCTGGTTGTGTCGGGTGGCATGACAACCGAGACACTGGCCTGGATGGCCAAGTACTCCCGTGACCTCTTCGAAGTCCTCGAAGAGGAGACCGGCCTGTCCACCGGCTTCCGACCGGTCGGCTACCTGCAGACGGCGAGCAACAAAGAACGCACTCACAAGCTCCGACGCGAGGCAGACTTCATGGGGCTGATGGGCATCGACCGCGAGGAGATCTCTGCTGCCGAGGTCGCCGCCCTGTGGCCCCAGATCGACACCGGCGATGTCATCGCCGGCTTCTTCACCGCCAACGAGGGCAGGGCTGACCCGGCGAACGTGTCGATGTCCTTGGCCAAGGGAGCCCGGTTGCTGGGCGTTCGGGTAGTCGAGGGGACCCGGGTGATGGGGATCACACAGCGGGATGGCCGGGTGACGGGCGTGGTCACCGAGAGCGGCACCATCGAGGCCGAGTACATCGTCAACTGTGCGGGGATGTGGGCGAAGCAAGTCGGCGCTATGGCTGGCGTTTCAGTGCCGTTGCAGGCGATCGAGCATGCCTATCTGATCAGCGAGCCATTCGAGGGAGTATCTCCGGATCTTCCGATCTTCGAGGATCCGGACCGATTCGCCTACTACCGCGAGGAAGTTGGCGGACTCATGGTCGGCCTGTTCGAGCCGGTCGCCGCTCCGTGGTCGCTCGATGGGATTCCGGACAACTTCAGCTTCGGTGAGATCCCGTCGGACTGGGAACGGCTGGGGCCATTCCTCGAGAACGCCATGGAGATCCTGCCCGCCCTCGAGAACGTCGGTATCCGCAAGCTGTTCACTGGTCCAGAGAGCTTCACCCCAGACAACGGGTTCCTCATGGGTGAAGCTCCGGAACTAGCCAACTTCTTCGTCGCTGCCGGGTTCAACTCTTTGGGGATACTCACCGGTGGCGGTGCCGGATCGATCATCGCCAACTGGATCGTCGATGGCGTGGCGCCGGTCGATGTCACCGATGTCGACATCGCCAGGCTGCACCCCTTCCAGACCAATCGTCCCTACCTGGCGGAGCGCAGCGTCGAACTGCTCGGCAGGCTGCACTCGACGGGATCGTGGCCCCATTCGAGTCCGGCCCGAGCGCGCAACGTACGGCGCTCGGCGCTGCACGAGCGCCTCGAGACGGCCGGCGCTCACTTCACAGAGTCCTCGGGATGGGAGAACGCCTCCTGGTTCGCTCCTCCCGGCGCCGAGATCGAGTTCAAACTGTCGTACGGCCGTCAGGATTGGTTCGACTTCCACGCTGCGGAACACCATGCGGTTCGCGACGCCGTTGCGCTGTTCGACATGTCTTCGATGTCGAAGTTCCTCGTCCAGGGCCCAGACGCCGAAGAGACCCTGAACCGAATCTCCGCCAACAACATCGCGGTGCCGGCTGGGCAGTGCGTATATACGCAGTGGCTCAATGGGCTAGGTGGTGTCGAAGCCGATGTGACGGTGACGCGTCTGGCCGAGGACCGCTTCATGGTGGTGGCAGCGGAATACTTCCACCGGCGGGTCGAGACGATGTTGCGGCGGGGCACCCCCCAAGACGCTCGCGTTTACGTCACCGACGTCACCTCAGGCTTCACGCTTCTCAGCCTGCAGGGCCCCAACTCCCGCCGCCTGCTGGGCAAGATGACGACCGCCAGCCTGGACAACGACGCCTTTCCCTACTTCACCGCCCAGGAGATCGACCTGCACTACGCCAGGGGCGTCGCGGCGCGCATGAGCTTCGTTGGAGAGCTCGGCTGGGAGCTATTCGTTCCAACCGAGTTCGCCCTCGGCGTGTACGACCGGCTCGTCGAGTTCGGCTCGGATTTCGGTCTCACCCATGCCGGCATGGAGACCCTCGAGAGCACCCGCACCGAAGCCCGCCGGCTCGATTATGGACTGGACATGGAGAACACCGACACCCCGCTCGAGGCGGGTCTTGGGTGGGCCGTGGACTTCGACAAGCCCGAGGGCTTCGTCGGTCGCGAGGCGCTGCTGAAACAGAAGGAGAACCGGCCCCTCAAAGCGCGCCTCGTCCAGTTTCTCCTGGAGGACCCCGAGCCCCTGCTCTACGGAGAGGAGCCGATCCTTCTCGATGGTGCTTCCGTTGGCTACATGCGGTCTGGCGCCTACGGGCACACCTTGGGCGGCGCCATGGGCTTCGGTTACGTGGAGAACGATGCCGGCGTGACCCCTGATCTGGTGAAGACCGGGGCCTTCGAGATCCAGGTGGCCGGTGACCGAATCCCTGCGAAGGCCTCGCTGCGACCGATGTACGACCCCAAGGGCCTCCGCGTCCGCATGTGACCTCGCCTCGTGGAAAGCCGACCACTCCGCCTATAACGCAGCCACCGAGGGCCACCGTGCCGGCCTCGGCCGCTTCGAACAGGTAAGAATGGCCAGCAAACAGAACTGTCCAGCCTGCGACTCACGAGACAGGTGAGCGTCCGGCCATCGCAAAGAGAAAGAGCAAAT